>JAQYVU010000050.1 GCA_030145385.1 Desulfococcaceae bacterium | reverse complement strand
TTGAGTTCCAGGGCTTTGCCGTCGGCATCATGATGGCATTCGCCGCAGGCGATGCCGTGACCATCCGGCTCGGCTGTCGCGTGTTTTTTATGGGTGAATTCGCAAATACCCATTTTATGTTTTGCAAACGCTTCCGTATTTTTCATTTCAAAAACGTCTTTAACAGCGCCTGATTCGCTCGCATTGATGGATGCGCCGAAAAGAAACATCGAAACACCGACGATAGCCAATAATAAAAAAATCCGTTTACCTTTCATTTTTACTCACCCTCCTTATAGTCATAAATAATTCCAAAAAGTAATCTAACATACTATAATAATATAATATGTGAATTTATATATAAGTTTAAAAAAAATTATCAATAATTGGCTGTGATGTCAATAAAAACAAGAAAAAGAGGTGTAAATTGCAAGGATGGCGGATTATCTTTTGATAATTTCAGGGCGGTTGCTTTTCAGCTGTTCTTTGATGTCATAAATAAATGGATTTAGATGCTTATACCGCCATGAAGGCTCGATTTCATAAATGTAATTGAATTCGTGGAGTGCTTTATGCCATTCTTTTTTACGGTAGAATGCCAGGCCTAGATACCAGTGGGCAAAGATTTCACCTGGAAACTGTTCAATCCTTTCTCGTGCCAGCTCGACGACGCCGTCTAAATCATTCATATTCAGCAGCATCTTTGCAGTTCCTCGGAAGTCGCTGGAAACCGGATCTTCTTTAAATAGTTTCTTGAAAGATAAAAAAATATAGAAAATGGCTGACAGGCCGAAAATTAAAATTACCGCCAAGGCTATTGACAGCCATTTAATCTGGATAACGTGGAATGTCAGATTTTCTAAAACAACGGGTAATGTATCCATAAGATATTTTTTTTAAAGATTATAAGGATAATTGATTTTTACCTGAATGATTGTATCTGTATTTCCAAAATAGTACAATACTAAATATTTAGCAGGCAAAGCAGACAAGATTGAATTAAATTTTTTTTCAGAAAACAACGACTCACTGCTAAAAACCAAATATGATTAGAATAGGATTTAAGGTTATTTTGTCAATAAACGGTTCCAAAGCGCTTAAATTTTGACTATAGTCAATTGTTATGAAAATTTATGAGTCGGTGCTTTTGCATGGATTTTTAACATGGGAAGCTGAAAAGATTAATTCGTAAAACAGGAAAAGTCATGAATGTCAGGACCCGCATTATTGTATTATTTGCCATTTTTTTATTGTTCTTGTCCGGTTGTATCTATTCATCCAATGTTCCGCCGCTGGCTGTCAAGCAATCCCCTGAAAAATTGATATATATTCATAATATTGATGTGTTTAACGGGGACCCCGGCCTGGAAATTCTCGAAAACGTGGATGTCCTGATTGAAAACAACCGGATCGTGAAAATCGGAATGTTTGCCCAGCCGGAAACAGATTGCAAGGTCATTGACGGAAAGGGGAAAATGGTTATTCCTGGCCTGATTGATCATCATGTTCATATCAGTGCTCCCGGTTCCCCGCCGTGGTTTCCGGTATTGCCGAACCAGAACCTGATTGATCGGAATCTTTCCGCGTTCCTCTATTCCGGTGTTACGACTGTTTTTGATATGGGCGGCCCGCTGTATGATTTAAAGGCGTTAAAAGAACGGATAGAAGTGGAAGAAACTGTCAATCCGCGTTTTTTTTACGCAGGCAAAATGCTGACCAAAAAAGGAGGGCACCCGGACCGGATGCTTCGGGAGCTGGTTCCCTGGCCAATAGATGGTATACTGATCAGGAAGATAGCTTTTCTATTGAACAGCAAAGAGGATATCGCGCCGGCAATCGCTGAGAATATAGAATCAGGATCAAGTCTTACCAAAATCATGGTAGATCAGCTACCCATGGGGATTCCGTCATTATATGAAGACCTGATCACCGGCATAGTCAAAGAATCCGAAAAAGCCGGCCGGGTGGTCGGTTCGCATATTGGCTCTGAATCAGACCTTTTAACCGGATTAAACTCCGGGGTCCGGTTTTTCTGCCATTCCCCATACCGGTCATCTGTTTCGGATTCCACGATTGCTGTCATGAAGGAAAAACAGGCGGTCATTATACCCACACTGGTGGTGTTTGAGTATTCTGCAAATTTTTTCAGAAATACGCTGCAGTTCACGGACCTTGACCGGCAGGTTCTGGATCCGGAAATATATAAGGCCTACAAGGATGTTCCGGAAGGCGGTTTAAAGACCGATGATTTCCATATGGAAAGCTGGATTCATGATCTGTTGATCTATCAAAACATCAAGTATGACAATGTCCGTAAGATGAAAGACGCCGGTATCACCATTATTGCCGGAAGTGACAGCCCCAACGTGGCAACCGTGGGGGGCGCATCTTTGCATACGGAAATGCGCCTGCTGGTGGAACGCTGCGGATTCACGCCGGCAGAAGCCGTGGCTGCCGCCACATCTGTTTCTGGAGACATGCTGGAACGGACAACCGGTGAAAAAGGGCTTGGTCGAATCAGCCAGGGCGGCCCTGCGGACCTGGTGATTTTAAACAGTGATTTCCGGGGTGACATTACCCAGACGGAAAATATTTTCATGGTCATCAGTAATGGTAAAATTGTAGACAGAAACACGAATGGGTTAGGATCATCAGGTTTTCAATCAGATGAAATAATGAAAACCGTTGACGAAAAGAGTCAGAATTAATAACTTAGACAAGTTATGAACAGAACAGGAATCAAATACTCCAATATCCAACGATTTTGGTGGCGGTCCCGCTTTGTTGCCGGCCCGCGCAAATAAACAGTATGTGAACTGCTGCGGATCGTATGGCCGCGGTGGGTATTAATGCTAAAAGCCGCGGCCCCTGTGACTGCGGTTTTTTTTTGTTGGGTATTTGAGTTTCACTAATAAGGAGAAAAAAATAATGCGTGTCTTATCAGGAATTCAGCCCTCCGGTTCCCTGCACCTGGGTAACTACTTCGGTATGATGAAAAAAATGATCGAGTACCAGCAGAATGAAGAACTGCTCTGCTTTATCGCCAACTACCACGCCATGTCGAGCGTATCAGACGGCAAAGCCCTGGGCCTGGGAACTCTGGAGGCGGCGGCCAACTTTCTTGCCCTGGGGATGGACCCTGAAAAAAGTATCTTCTGGGTTCAGTCCGATGTGCCCGAAGTACAGGAGCTTGCCTGGGTCCTGTCCAACTTCACCCCCATGGGCCTTCTGGAACGATGCCACAGCTACAAGGACAAAGTTGCCAAGGGAATTGCCGCCAATCACGGCCTATTTGCCTACCCCGTGCTGATGGCCGCCGATATCCTGCTTTTCCAAAGCGAAAAAGTTCCTGTCGGCAGGGACCAGAAACAGCATGTGGAAGTCACCCGCGATATTGCTATCAAGTTCAATAACCACTACGGCGAAGTATTCACCCTGCCGGAACCTGATATTGATGACAACGTGGCAATCGTTCCCGGCCTGAACGGTCAGAAGATGAGCAAGAGCTACGGCAACACCATCGATCTGTTCCTGGAGGAAAAAGCACAGCGCAAACAGGTCATGCGTATTGTCACCGACGCCACACCGCTAGAAGAACCCAAGGATCCTGATAATTGCAATGTGTTCCAGATTTATCGGCTGTTTCTGGACAAGGATCAACAGGAGGCGTTGCGTCAGCGCTATCTGGCAGGCGGTCTTGGTTACGGAGAGGTCAAAGGTGAGCTGTTCGAAACAATTCGTGACTTTTTCGGCCCGTACGCCCGGCGACGCAAAGAGTTTCTGGCGGATGCGGACGGATTGCGTAAAATACTGGCACAAGGGGCTGAAAAAGCTCGATACCTCGCCAGCAAGACATTGCGCAAGGTGCGGAAGAAAACAGGAATAACTTATTGAAAGTGAGAAAGATAAGAACTAAAGAAACCCGAAACCCGGGTATCTCCTAAACCCGGGTCGGACACGCTGTTATATTGTATTTTATTCCTTGTATCTTGAAATGTTAAATGGTTGTGCCGGTCCGATCCGGAATTACGTTTGCTGCATACCTTGTTGGCTGGGTTTGGGCCTGTGTTGAAATGTCCGGATCGCAGTATCCGTCAATAAGGCCATTATGAATATGTGTTTTAAATTAAGTTTCATGCTTTGTCTCCATAGTTGATATAAAAAAAAATCATAGTTGAGCGGATGTGACTGATTATTTAAAATACGCATTGGAGACGCAACGACACGGCATCTCCCGTTGTCTTTTCATTTGTTTCTTCATCGGTTTTCCATAAATGCATGTAATCGGTCATCAGGCATACATTGGAATTGATATGCCAGTTGACGCCTAAGGTATACGTGTCTGCAGTGGTGCCAAAATTATTATCCGCCGCGTCAAGATAACTGTAACGGGTCACCAGTTCCCATGCACCGTAAGCTGATTTTGGTTTGACGCGTTCCCAGGCCCCGTTTTTAAAAGGCCTGTTTTCCCCGGTCAAAAACCAGCCTGCGCTGAGATAATAGCCGTCAAAATCAGCATCATCATCTTTTTCAACGGCATTGACATTCGCCGTCATGTATTCGGCGGCAATAGAAAAAGGCCCCGCGCCAAATGCGGTTTCCATGCCGTATAATATCAGGTGATCGGTATCTATTTCATCACTGAAAACAATGTTGTCCGCTGTATGTATCTGGGCGGATTCTTTGATTTCAAATTCTTCGCCATCATAGTCCCGGTACGATCCTGAAACGCCCAAATGGAAAAATCCGGTATCTGTTTTCCATGGTACAACGCCCAGACGGCCGGTCACCGCATAGGTGTCGCCGTCCTCTTCACGGGTTTCTGCCTGATAAATACCCACGCCCCATATCAGGGTATTTGTATCATTGTTAAGCGAAATACCTAAATTGCGACCCGGCGCAAATGCGCTTGAAACCATGGACCGTTCAATAAAGAGTAAGTTTTTGGAACTGGTCAGTTCTTCAAGCCCGAACAGTTCCTTGTCCTGGCCGACAATGAGGTTCATCCTCTGCCATCCGGAATATTCCACATACGCATCCTTTAATTCCACGGAATCATCATTGCCCGCGAAATCAAACTGCAGTTTGCTCTTCCAGTTGTCCGACATTTTTGCTTTTATATTCAAACGGGCGCGCCGGAGTTCCGACCGGGTTTGCCACGAGTCATTTTCTTTTTTTGGATTATCTTCAGATTCCCAGAATTCATCGCCGGCAGAATCAACATCCCACATAAGGGTTCCGCTGAATTTAATCCATTGATCGTTTGCTGCGATTTTAAAACCATCATCCGTATAACGGATATCCATTTCCCCAAAAGCTGCCGCAGGAAATAAAATAATACCGGCAATGATCAGCAAGGTTATTTTTGATACGTTTAGTCTCATGACCTTTTCCTTTATAAGTCCTGGGTCTGTTTTTTATATTCTGCAGTATAAGGATTTTGTTTTCTAAAAAAATTAAATATCGAGCTTGATGACTCAGCAACAAACAGGTCACTTTCTTCTGCCACATAAAAAACCCTCAACCTCGCCGTATCTTTTAAAAAATCAACCTTATCAATCAGCACATTTTGTATGTCAAGCCCGGTTCGCAGGTGCAGGTCATCTAATAAGCGGTTGCGGTTCTGGGGCCGGATATTGTCAATTTTTTCATAAAGAATGATTTGTTCAGCCAGCCTTGGGGTCAGCATTTTTGATTCTGCCAGACCTGTGCAGGCGCATATTAAGGCATTTAACAATATCAGTTCAAGCGGACTGGTCTGTCCAACTGCAGATAATAATGAAACGGTGATGACCAGAAACAGATAGGTCATGGCTTTGATGGATATGGGTTCCGTACGGTATCTGAGCATGGAAAAGATTGCAAAAAGACCGAATGCCAGTCCCATGGACACCTGAACGCTGTGCAGCAGGAAAGCGACAATAAATACGCCGGTGCCGAACAGGAAGAAGGAAAACAGGAAATCGCGGTTCGGTGTCCGGCGATAATAACAATATTTTACCAGCACAAACAAAGTAATCGTGTTTATCAGAAATCGACCCAAAAAATTTATATCAAGTGTATTGAACATTTTTATTCCTTTCTATAGATGGCTTCGCAAAAAGTCCAACTTCTGCGTTGCGCTGCATCCCTCACTGCTTCAAAGTACGACAAGTACGAATCATCGCTCGGGATTTGCGCTTCTTACCAATTTTAATAAGATTGGTGGAGTATTTTTCTTTGCCATCTCAAATCGACTTTTTAAGTTTCATCTCCAATAGACTTCTAACTATAAAAAAAATCAGGTTAATGTAATATGTTGCTTTCAAATACACTCATCCCGGTTTCTTTGTGAGAAATCCGGTCAAGCGCCCTTAATGTTTCTTTAAATCGGTTGGTTTTGATCCGGTCTGAATGAAGTTGTGCGCAGCCGATGCAGTATTTTGAAAAAGAAACAGGCTTTTGGTGAAAACGTTCCATCAGATCCATAAATTTGGAAGGGGCTTTCCTGTTTTCACGCTTTACTTCCGCAATCAAAACCGGATTTGATTGTTTTATTTGATTATGATTCGGATCTGTAAACGACAGGTTAAAATCCAGTGTCACCCGTTCGCCGTTTTTTTCATCCGCCAGCGCGACCCTGATGTATGAACAGACCAGGCTTTTAAAAAGCGGCTTCCGGCTTCCTTCAAATGGTTTGGATACCAGTGTGTTGATGCGGTTTCTGGTGTTGGTATTGCCGTCAATCAGGACCCGGTCTTTTTGGGTCACCTTTTTGTTAGTTTTGTGCTTTACTTCCACATACAGGTCACCGGAATCAACATAGAGGCGGTGACGGATTTTGAATCGGTTCAGTTTGCCGTTATGATGCATCAGGTAAAATCCAAATCCGGGGGTGTCAAAGTAGGTCGTTTGATAGGGGAATGTCCGTGAAAAATTTATTTCCAGAACTGTGTAAAAGGGGGCAAGAACCGTCAGCAACTTTTTTAGGTCAGTGATCGGCAGAAGATATTTCGTATCCACCCGGTTCATCAGCCCGGCATTGTTGAGATCATCAAGACTGTGAGATTTAAATTGGGACAGCAACGTTTCAATTTGCTGATCGATTATAACCGCTTTCCGGCTTATTGCGGGTTCCGCAATCCGGCTGTCTGGGTTATAGTTATTCTTCAACATGGCATTGTTTGTTTTCATATTGGTAAATCCTGAACTGATCAGCATAAGTTTGTCTCCGGTTCTGTTAACAGGGCGTTGAATGGGTAAAGTGTATTGGAACATTATTATCTGCCCGGGGGGCCGCCGGTCGTTTCACTGCCGCAGCCTCCGCTTCCATCTCCTTCTGATGGTTCGGTGCCGGAAAGCTGTTCCATTATGTTTGTCGTGCGGTCATCGGCAAATCCCTGCAAGCTGAAGAAACTTCCGACCATGCTGTATCCAAGGGATGTTTGAAATTGGGCATAGGAATAAAACGCGGTGGGGTCATTTGCCACATGTGCGTCGATCAGGTTTTGTGTATCATCAATGGTTCTTGAAATGACCGATGAATTCATGACCCCGTATATCAAATCTTCGATGTACCCGTGATACGTGGTTTTGTAATCTTCGATTTCAAGCAGTTTTGCAATCAGTGGCCGCTCTGCCAGGGCCCCGGATGTGGGTTCGTCAATATATAAGGTGATCATGGCATTGCTGTCCTGACAGCCCATGGTGAATGTGCCGAAAGATTCATTTAAATCCCAGGGGATTATTGAAAATACGCCGTCCTGTTCATAGATATAATAGTTATGTGCCAGCGACCCCTGATAACTGTCCAGGTTGGACAGGGCCGTGCTCACGGCAAGATACCGGAGAACGCCATCCACATTGATTATCGATTCTAAATCGTGGCCGTTGTTTAACTCATTGACCATGTTGATAAACGCGGCATTATCAGATGTTTCTTCATTGGTTTTCAATTCAACCCCGGAATACGAGGCAAAGCTTGCCCCCCGCCATAACAGGTCACTGCCGGTTCCGTCCGGCTTGTAAAGGTCGCCGTCCGGGTTGGTGAAGTTTTCTTCTAAAAATTCACTGTCAACCTGTTCCACCAGGGTATACAGACCATGCAGCGAACCATTGATATACAGATTCACATAAGACAGCCGGGGAGCCGGAATATCAAGCGAGCGCATCATGTCATAGGCAATACACTCCCGCATGTAAGAGGGATCTTTATAATTATTGTTCAGGTTGATTTTTTTCATGCCCATCAGCTTCTGGCCGTCCACGTAGTAATTCATATCCACTTTAAAGCTGTACCGGGTGCTGTTCATTTGAGCCACCGACCGCAGGCTGGAGTTTCCCTTGGTGCGGAATGCCACGTCATCAAGGGTGATATTCCGATAAGTAATGGAAGCCGTCTGATATTCTTCGTCCAAAGGACTGGTAAGAATGCTGTTCCAGTCGGTTTCGCTGATGGTAATATAAACGTCTTCAACCGTATCTTCTAAGAAAAAATCAATAGGTTCATTCTCAGCAGAAGGCGTCAGTTCAAGGGTTTGAGAATCCCATGACCCGTCCGGATACAGCCCAAAGGAAAATCCTTCCGGCGCATCTGAATTATCCCACTGGATATAATCAACAACCTCATCATTTAAAATCAGGCTCAGGCTGTCTGATGCGCCCAGCTTGAAATCAACCCAATAAAGCACGGCGTCTGTATCTTCTCCGGTTGCGTACACCAGCAGAAAATCGCCGGGGGAAAGGGATACATCCGGCAATGCCACTGGCTCCTGATCATCCCCATCATCTGTGACCCGGTAATCGCCAAGATTCAATACCGTGTCACCGGCATTATACAGTTCAAACCAGTCCAATCCGCCATCACTGTCTTTGGCCATGATTTCATTGATTACCAGCTGGCCGCGTTCTGAGGTAGCATTCTCATAGCCCGGGGTAGGGGTCAGGGTTTGAGCGTTTTCAGAACCATCGGCATAGCAGCCATAGCTGTAGCCGATCAGCGCATCCCCATCATCCCAGTCCAGTTTGTCGATGAGATCCACGCCTATAAATAAACTCACACAGTCGTCTGATCCCAGTTTAAATGGAACATAGGCGGATCCGTCTTCCGGCGCTTCATCCGTGGCAAGCACCACATAAAATTCACCGGGGGATAAAATGACTGTCGGCAGTGCCGCCGGGTCATTCTCCTCATTATCATCAACAACCGTGTAGTCATTTAAATTGATGGTTTCCGTGCCGGAAACATAAAATTCGATCCAGTCTTCGCCACCATCAGTCGCTTTTGCGACAATTTCATTAATCACAAGCGCTGCAAACGTATCTTCTATCGTGTCTGTATCATCTTCCGCAGTTTCATCTGTATCGTCTGATTCATCGGTGTCTTCGGTGCCATCGGAAACAGTTGCGGTTTCATTTGCAGAACCTTTTGTCGGGGACAGGGTTTGCGCCGTCCCGGTGCCGTCCGGCAAAATACCAAAACTATATCCTTCGTCTGCCTGGCCTTCAGCCCAGTCAAGGGTGTCTGCCTGCACATCATATTGAAACAGGGTGACACTGTCATCTGATCCCAGTTTAAATGACACGCAAACACTGCCAGCCGGACATTCGTCGTCATCGTCAATTGCTTCAACAACATAAAAATCCCCTTCAGGCAGGGAAATATCCGGCAGCGCCTGCGGCTCACGATCCGGGTCATCGTCAACAATCGTATAATCACCCAGAAAAACTGTCCCGTTCATTGCAAGCAATTCAATCCAGTCGTTTCCGCCGTCCGCGTCCTTTGCCATGATTTCATTAATTACCAGGGTGCCGGAATATGAATTGTCATCCGTTTCTTCCGTATCATCTGTGATTTCTGTATCAACGACGTCGGTATCATCGTCACTGCTGCTGGCGCCACCCGATGAGCCGCCACCGGAACACCCGGCAAAGACTGCCAGGCAGATGATTAGAAAAAGGATTTGTTTTGTTGGATTAAGGCGATTTTTGTCAAAGAATGTACCAGCTTGCTTGTCTTTTCGTCCATCTTCTGCGTTGCAAAAGTACTTACATAGCCAGCTATGCGCACACTTTCGCGCCTTGAATACGAACGAAAATCCTAAGCAATCCATCACATTTTTTTCCGTCAATCGCCTAAATATTTTTTTCACAAGTTTTCTCCCTGATTGAGTTGAGGGGTTAACATTTGTTTCATTTCGATTGCTGACGTTAAGATATAATTAATGAAAGAATGTGGAGAAATTATGGAGAAAGGATGGAAAGGTTGAGGATAAGGGTATGGGCCGCAGGAAAAATATTCGGATTGATTCGTAACTATTTATTTTAATGTTAAATTCAGGTATTCTGTTATATGCATCAGTTGTTGATGGTTATGGCGTTACACCGTACAACGCATATATTTTATTGACATAACCGGAAATTAATCTTATTTTTGTAGCAGAATGCATCATTTTGATGCTGATTGCGTCGATAGTAAGCAGATCGATGAGAGGGGGCTATGATGACCACTGTATCTTTAAGGATAGACCAGGACTTAGCGCTTCAGGCAGAGCGCGAAGCCAGAATCCAGAACAGATCAAAGACCAAGCAGCTTGAGTACTGGGCAAAATTAGGCAAAGCCATTTCATCTAAAATCAATATTACAGATGCTTATGCCGTTTCGCAGGGAATAAAAACGATCAAACTGGAGATGGCTTCATCTGTTCAATCGATTCCTGTTGATTCAGACGATATATTTAACGACCTTGAAGACGATAGAGCAAAAGGGCTTTTATCTGAAAAAGTCACATCAGCCAAAATATATTATGAGGCAAGCGTTGAGCATATCGGTTACCTTGATCGGGTGGATTCTGTCACAGGAGAAAGGCAATCGGGTTCGTTTGAGAATGGCGAGTTTGAGGCTCTTTAAGGTTGGCCCTCCGCCCATAACCCATATGCCTTCTCCAAATTTTATTGGTTTTTATGGGGTAAGGCATTAATGGCTGATTCAAGACAACTCTGGGTATTGGCCGGCGGGAATGGTGCTGGCAAGTCTACATTTTACAATCTGCACCTTGCCAAATACGGTATCCGGTTTGTGAATGCTGATCTGATCGCCAAAGATATCGATACGGAGGATCTGGAAGGCGCAAGCTATCCCGCTGCAACGGTAGCCGCTATAATCAGAGAAGAGTTGATTTCGCAAGGCGTTTCTTTTTGTTTTGAAACAGTTTTCTCCCATGAATCAAAGATTGATTTTCTTGCCCAGGCAAAGGCGAATGGCTATAAGATCATTCTTGTATATATTCATTTATTTGATTCCAGCTTAAATGAAGCCAGGGTCAGGCAACGTGTCTCAGAGGGTGGGCATAATGTCCCGACTGAAAAGATTCATTCCCGGATACCCAGAACGATGAAACATATTAAAACTGTTTTATCTATCGTCGGTGAAGCAAGAATTTTAGATAATTCCTTTAAGGACAACCCATTTCAACAAATTATTGTGATGAAATCCGGAAACTATGAAACAAAAGCAGATTCCTTACCAAAGTGGGCAAAGGATCTGCTACCAACCTGAGGAAAACAGCACTCCATATAACGAGTGGTGACATTGCCGGAAGCAGTCTGGCAAAAAGCGGTATTCCCGGAGAGGTATTTGTCTGGCATGATATCCCGAGACTATTTAAGCTCTACCGTCTCTCCAGGAGAAACAGTCACGTCCCGAAACCAGCGATCGTCAATGTTTACCTGGTAACTGCCGGGCAACACCTCAATGGGTTTATTAACACGGGTAAATTCCAGCTTTTTAATCCCCTCAGCATCATAAACCGCAAAAAGTGCATTGCTGTCTTCGGAAACAGTAATGCTGCCGGCATTTATTTCAGTTTCCGCACCGGTCTCAATAGTAACTGACCGGCGAAGACCATTGAGTTCCAGAAAATAAGTTCCGGCCATCAGTTCAATCTCATTATTTGTCCGGGTAAAGTCAATTTTGCGTTTACCGGTATGATCATAAATTGCATACAATGCTTTTCCCAGTCCCGTAACACGGATACGACCGGAACCAATAACGGTTTCCTCTCCGGCTTTCACTTCCACAGGCAGCCAGACCTGCTGCAGACTTACCTGGTATGTGCCCGGTGCAAGGCGGATTGCCTGGTTGGTCCTGGCATAGTCTAATTTAACCTGGCCGTCAGCATCATATACATCATAGAGATCCCTGCCGGTGCCCAGCACTTTTAATGTGCCGAATTCCGTTTTAATGGTTTGAATGATTTCTTCTTTAACTTCCCCAAAAGCCTCTTGCAGTTGTGCGGCATCATCAGCAGAATAATACTTGCCGCCCCCGGCTTGTGCAATGCAGGCCAGTTGCACGGTTTCCGCTTCAGTGACATCAAACCCGATAACGTGCATCTTAAAACGGATTCCTTTTTTTCTCAGCGATTCAACCAGTTGACACGGATCTCCATCACAGGTTTCCTGCCCGTCACTGACCAGCACAATCATTGCTTCATTCTCGATTTTTTCCAGCTGGGTGACAGCCTTTTTGATAGACCGATGAATCGGCGTTTTACCTCTGGGGTTGATGGATTGAACCTGCTTAAGCATCGCTGTCTGAGTACCCCTGCCTATCGGCACCATCAATTCGATGTCTTCACAATCTCCTTTTTTACGATGCCCGTAACTTATCAGGCCGACTGGGGCGTTTTCCGGGATTTCCCGGATCAGCGTTGTCATTGTTTCCTTGGCCAGGACAATTTTTGCCGTATCGTCAATGCGTCCCCACATACTGCCCGACCCGTCCAGGATGAATAAAATGCTCAGATCAGCAGCACCGGCTTGAGATATCAATAAAATTATTTCGACGATAAACAGCAGAAAAAACAATTTGGATGACTTGAGCATTCTTTGCACGGTGACCTCCCTGGCCTTTTAAAATTTTTAAGCGATACAAATTCGATGTTTGGAAAAGTCCTGTTCTTTCCGATAATCAATCAATATGTAATCAATTTTGAACTAAAATTACAACCAATGAACGCCGGTGAAGATAATTGCCAACTGAAGCTTTGACTCAAGTCTATAATTAAAACTGGCGGAGCCAAGCGATCTCATTATTCAATGTTCATCTTTTTTTTCTCTACTTTTCTTTGGCGGGCAAAGAAGATAGTCTCGTAAAAAGTCAGATTTTGATGGCAAAGAAAAAAGTTCCAAATTCGAGGCGCGCAAATCCTGAGTGATGATTTGTACTTAGCGTACCATGAAGAAACGAAGGATGAAGCGCAACAAAGAATTTGGACTTTTTACGAAGCCATCAAAGAAAAGTAGCAAAAGAAAGCCCGCCAGCAACTTTGGCCCCAAAAAGACGGGGCTACCCTCGATCCGCTGGTTTCCATGGCGGGATCAAAAACTCGCTATAAGTTTGAGGCTCTTTTGCTATAGGCTTTTATTCTGTTTTTCATCATTCAGAGGAAAATGCCACTTCGCCGCTCAAACAATTTGCTCCCTTATTCCATGGAAGCCAGCGCCTCTCGGCTGCGTTGCAATGGGGAGTCTCCCGGCGTTCATTTAATGTGATATATGGTAAAAAAGTTGTATTCTGCTCTTATATAAAGTAATATCACTCAAAATTAAACAACTTGCATCAAAACTACTGCTTAAAAGTCGTCTTTCAAGCTTTACTTAGGCAAGCGAGTAATTGGTCGTGATTAAGTAAGGATGAATCTATGGAACGTTCAGAAAAGTTACTTTTTGAATTAACACCTGAAAAGTTTGAAGAACTATCTATTGATTTAATAGAAAGTCAAGATGTTGTAATTCTGAGAAAAGCAGATACAAGTCTTGATTTAGGATATGATCTGCAAGGTCGTTATAATGAAGATGGCAAAACTAAAGAAGTTGCCGTTGTCGTAAAACACAAATTAAAATTAAACTATAGTGAACTTAATCAAATATTTAAACGTTTTTTTGCTATATGGACTTTTCATGAACAGTTTATATTAATCACATCTGCAAATCTAACTTTATCACATAAAAGTATCATAGAAAAATACTCGTCCAAATTTAATATAAAGATCATTCAACAAAATGATATTATATCCTTTCTTGACCAAAATCCTGAGTTAAAAAGCAAATATTTTGGGACTGCATACAAAAAGATCCGTGAGCGCAGGATACAATTTGTAATATCAATATCTGCGATATTGCTTTCTTTATTTGGACTATTTATTTCAATTGAAGACGTCTTTTCATTTAAAAAACCCCCTATTAATGAAAGAATAGTGTCCGTTGGAAATGCTCTTAAAAACATTAAAGATTTAGAGGTATACTTGAAATCAATCAAAGGAGATCTCATTGAAACGGAAAAACAGACAAGATTAATTAATGAGAAATACAAAAAAACAAAGGAATTGGAGGCTCTAAGTGATGAACAATTTGAGGCTGTTAGATCAGTTCTTGTTGAAACAAAAAAATGGAAAGAGAGATTGTTTGACTGGGGTATAGGATTACTGTTGGGTATTAGCGGGTCACTTATTGCTTCTTTGATAATTAACAAATTTAAACAGAGAAAAGCTATTTCATGAAAATTGAACTATATATTATCAGCCTTCAAAAGGACGCTCTTAACCTCGAGCCTGTGATGCTGGGCGTTCAAATTTAGTTATGAAGAATGATACAGTCGAAAATATAAAATTATTACTTCATCGAATTTCTTCGGAAGAGGAGTCGGTTAGAGAATATATCAACACTACGAGATATCAAACCGATCTGCTACAAGATTTAGATGTATGGAATCAGATATGTAGTTCTCTCGATACAATTGGAGACACTGTTTATTCGCTTGATGATTATCTATCTGCAGAATATCCAGAAAGTGCAGGCTTAAAATATATTTTCACGTATGGAATATTACAATCCCTATTCATACAACAAGACGCGATAAGAAATCTTACTGAGGCTTTTGAAATAAGCTTTGATTTAAACGAAAAATTGCGAAAGATCCGTGCTATAAGAAATGCCTCAATTGGACATCCGACAAAAAACAACGTTAAGGGTACCACTTACTACAACTACATATCTCGGATTACACTTTCTAAATATGGCTTCACTCTCATGCGTTCATCCAGTGGAGACAGAAACGAGTTTATAGAAGTTGATTTGCTTTCTATCTTAACTGATCAATTACATGAGATTGAAAAAAGTTACAAACTTATATCATCTAAATTAATCGAGGCAGATAGGATGCATCGTGCAAAATTTAAAGATAAACTTGTTGTAGACCTATTTCACTCTTCAATGGGTTACCTTTTTTCGAAGGTTGCAGAAGGAATACACTCAATCGGACGTGACGGCGACCGACACTTTGGTTTGTCAATGCTCAACTCTATCGAAAAGACATATATAGAATTTGAAAATGAACTAAGGGAAAGAAACGAATTTAACGAATATATCCAGTACGATTTAGAGCAGTACAAACATGCTATACAAACTTTAAAATCGTATCTTTTGACTGAAAATGAGAATATGGGGGAAAGTGACGCTAGAATATACCTCTTTTATCTTCGCGAGCAACATTCCTATTTTGTCGAAATTGCAAAAGAGGTCGATGAAGAATACAACAAAAAGGTATAACAATTACCTACACACTGACCGCTTAGCCCTGTCGATTTTTGGCGAAAGCTCAACTGATTTTTGATTATAGACTCCAAAGCAATTCTCAATATCGACCATGAATATCAACAAATGAACGCCGGGGTGATTTCCCATTGCAACGCAGCCGAGGCAATTTTTTTCAGCGGGAAAAGGGAGCACGCTGTTTGAGCGAAGCGAGTTCGTGATCCCGCCGGTGAAAATAATTGTCAAGGGAAGCCGAAGGCCCAGTTGCAGGGCGGGCTTTCTTTTGCTACTTTTCTTTGCCCGCCAAAGAAAAGTAGAGATAAATGTAATAAATTCAGGTTATTCAAAATTAATGATCTGGTCCCACACTCCATTTTTTTACTCATCGGTTATCGGGGATGCTGCTTGAAGATATGACACTGTTAAGAAAATCAGGCATATGACAAACACCTCTGTAAAATCCATTGGCAACTATCAGATCCGGTCAAGGCTGGGCCAAGGCTCCATGGGCCAGGTATATAAGGTTCTTATTCCCGGGGAAAACAGGTTTGCTGCGTTAAAAGTGTTAAAGCCCAATTCTGACCTGATAAAAAAAATGGGAATGAAATGGATTTATGACCAGTTTATTCATGAAGCCTCTGTTATTGAAAATTTACAACATCCCAATGTGGTAGACGTGTGGAACCTGGAAGAAAAAGATGGCCATGTCTATTATTTAATGGAATACTTTTCACGTAACCTGGGCACCATAATGGGAGAAGCCTATTGGGCAGACAAATCCTCCCGGATTTTGCGCATTGGAAAGGCCGTTGATTATATATCGGAAACGTTGGAAGGTTTATCTTTGCTGCATCAGGAAGGGATTGTTCATCAGGATATCAAACCGTTTAATCTGATGCTCTCAGACAAAGGCTTCATTAAAATAACGGATTTTGGCTTATCCAAACGTCGGGGAGAACGTTTAACCACACCCTCTAAAATGATGATCGGCACGCCATATTATGCAGCGCCTGAGCAGAGCCAATCACCTGAAAATGCTGATTGTCGGGTGGATTTATATTCGGTGGGGGTGATGTTTTACCGTATGCTGACCGGAATCCTGCCTCAAAAACCGTGTAAATTACCAAGCACCGTAAATCCTGAAATAGACAAAGGGTGGGACGAGCTGATCTTAAAATCCATTCACCCTGATCCGAACAGGCGGTTTCAGGACGCTGAATCAATGATTCATGCGATACAAACCCATTATCAGGATTTTAAAAACCAGAAGCAAATGGCCTGTAAGGCTCCTGATGATTTTTTATCTTTACGGGAAAAAAAAGGCAGATCAGATCCGGTCATTTTAAGATCGAAAACCCAAAGAGTGTTGGCCAAGCACGCGAAATCCGTTTTTCAAATTGATGACATCTATCAGCCCCGGCAATATCTGGGAAATAGCCTTAGCGTTGTAAAAGACTGTGTTATTGCGGACGAAACCACGAATCTGGTATGGCAGCAATCCGGATCAGAATCCTATTTGCAATGGGAACAGGCAGAAGATTACATAAAGAACTTAAACCAGCAGCGATATGGCGGCTATGAAAACTGGCGGCTGCCGACCATTAATGAACTCCTATCACTGTTGAATCCGCCGCCGCCGGGAGAAGATTTCTGCTTTCAATCACAATTTTCTTTGGTTCAGAAATGGATCTGGAGTGGTGATACACGATCAAAAAGGGCGGCCTGGTTTGTGGATGTTGAAATGGGATTTGTTGCATCCAGCGATATTTTGGATGCATATTATGCCAAAGCCGTTTGCTCCATATGAAACTAACCTTTCTTATCAATCAAGGCAGCAAACCGGGAAGGAATACCCGCAGCAATTATCTTTTTCGCAGCCGTGGCAGTATCATATTCAACAGTTCTGACTTCAAGCTGACAGGTTTGTGAATCCCAGATAACATATTTTGCGCAAGCATCACCATCCCTGGGTTGTCCCACACTGCCTGCGTTAATGATATATTTTTTGTCCTTTTGGATTGTCAGGGGCACCTGATTCATTTGCTGAAACAGGACTTGATTGTTTTCATAAACCAATAATCTGAGTTTATGGGTATGGCCTACAAAACAAAGGTCTTCTTTCATTTCGAAAAAAGCCTGCCGCAATTGCTCATCACTGACCTGGTCCAGGTACAGCCTGAATGAATCCGGCGGAAATCCATGCACAAAAAGACATCCTGAATCAGAGATACTTATTTTCAATTTCTTTAAATATCTTAAAGAGTCTTCGGAAAGGCCAGCTCTGGCAATTTGAATGGCTTTTTTGACGTCCCCTCGATACCAGTTGAATATTTTATCATTAATTGCCGCTACCTCATGATTGCCAAGCACGGAAGGGATACCATTTGAAATCAGCAATTGAATGACGCTTTCAGAATCAGCACCATACCCGATATTGTCCCCTAAAGAAACAATGCCGTCTGCCTGTTGGTCGGCAATGTCTTCCAGGACGCTTGTGAATGCCTCCAGGTTACCATGAATATCTGAAATTACGGCGGTTCGCATTTTTATCGTAAGTGTTAGCAGATGCTATAAAATTTTTATTGTTAATTATTTTTAATATCAATCCTATCCTTTGCCGTTCTGCCCGGCAAGCAAAAAGGTTCAGATTTGGGAACCATTCAGTCAGGGTCGCCCATGATAACTCTTTGATATAATGAAGTATGGATTGAAATATTGCAATGAAAACCGGCGATAATCCTTTTTTCAGGCCCCCAAAAGAAGGTTATAGAAAAAAGAAAACCTGCAACACTTTCTCCTCGATCCACCGGTTTTCATGGCGGGATCAAAAACTCGTAAACCGTTAGTTACGGGAGTCAAAATTTTCCTGCGCCTGCTTGAATTTGAAAAATATTCTGGTTTTTGCTCGGGAAAATCAATTTATTTCATCTGTATAATCCGGATAATGTTGTTTAATGCAATCCGTGCAGATACTATGACTAATGTTGGCCTTTGAATGTTTTCCTATGTATATATCCACTTCTTCCCAGTCTCCTGAGTCATTGCGGATTTTTTTGCAGAATGTACAAAATGGCAAAATGCCCTTTAGTTCCCAGGTTTTATCTGAAGCACTATTAATGTCTTTATTGCTTTTATTGGCAAGGTGAATCGCCGTTTTTAAATCACGCACTCTTCTTAATGAAAAAAGGGTGATACAAAATAAAGTGACGATCGCAGAACTCATTATCTCATCAATTTCAAAATTTTCATACTCAGATGAAAGTTTAACTGTCTTTTCAAGCACATCATATTTGCTGAAAAAACAAAAAGAAAGAATTGAAACAATAAAAATTATAATGATTTCCTGTTTGTATTTTTCAAAAGACCGAATGTCTTGTTCCATAAAAAATTCATTCCTTTTTCGTACCTGTTCACGGGGTCGAAATTATAATTTTTTAGTAAATCACTAGCCTGTGAACGCTTACTTTTTTTGCCGCATCCAGTTCTGATGGGCCAGAATGGATTCTGCGGCAAAATGAAATATAAGCAATGTACATCAAAATAAATTAATCCCTCTTAGGAGGAAATGGGGTCAACCATTAGCGATTTTACCCCTAATTCGCAATCATGCATGTAAATTTAAATAATTGATACCGGTTCCGGCTGAGTTTGAAAAAATTCCGGAACCGGCATCAATGGTTGGGTTTTAATCTTAATTACATGGGCGGACCGGAAGTGGGCATTTCCCCACCGGGATCGGACACTCCCAGATAATCATTGCTCAGGGTTTCAGCCTGTGCTTCTGTAATGTTTAATTCCTGCGCCAACTCCTGTGGGGAAGGGGGCGGCGGCGCTCCGAAAAGCGCTTCAAGCTCAGCGGCTGTGATGGAAACGCCTAAGCTACTCAAATAAGCTGCGCCTGCTTCAAAATCCAGTTCAGGTTGCGCGCCCACATCGCCGCCCACATCGCCGCCCACATCGCCGCCGTCATCAACCGGCATATCCATGCCGCTGTCAGAATCACCTAACGTATCTGCGCTGATATCTTCTCCACTGAACTGCATGAGTGAATACAACTCCTTGATCGTGGGCAGACGCCAGTCTGAGTACCCTCCGGTTGTGCAGGCAGAGGCATTGGCAACTGCTTCATCATAGGAGTACTTGTCATCAGCAAGGATATTCCCGTCTCCGTTTGTATCCGGAGATTTCTGCCACATCAGGCCGGTGATGTTATCCGTGATGGTACCGTCCCCATTGTCGGTATAACTTGGCGCATTGGCCGTATACTGGGCATCCTGGCCGTAGAAATCGTCTCCTTCTGATGGCGCACTGATTTCACTTCTATTGTTCCAGTAGCTGCTCTGGTTGGTGTCCACCACCAAATATGTCGGATTGGTCACCGTTTCATCATAACGCACCGGACGAACATAATTGTAAACGTATATGGCATCTCCCTGGGGCCCATGGCCTTCTGAATAATCGGTTCCGTCATCGATTTTGGGGTCACTGCGCTGACAGCCCGCACCGTGAACATCTACCCAGCCGTCCCCCATATTGCCCAGGGCGCGGCCAAAGGCCACATAGACGCCCCATCCACCGTTTCCGTTTGAAGATTTATGCGTCGTACCGGACCAGAAAAATCCCCAGTCCTCATCCCCATTATAATTGGTAAAAGAGGTGATATTAAAAAAGTCCGTATCAATGGCCGCACCCGCCGTGGAAGGTGTAGTGTTATCCGTTGCATCCGGCATACGCGTATAATCCACAATGCTTTGAAGCTCTTTTGCATCAGGCAGGCGCCAGTCCGTGTGGCCGGCATATTCCAGATCCTCACAATATTTTAGTGTATCCTGCCATTCCATGCCGTACCCGCTGTCGTCCTGCATCCACATCAGGCCGGTGGCCAGGTCGGTAATGGTGCCGTCTCCATTATCCCGGAAATTATTTTCACCGTATATGTTCGGTTCATTATCACGGACATACATGACGAAAAAGGTTTTATCCTGTCCGGCACCATAGCCTTTAATCCGGCCGTCCGCAAAATTAACGCCAAACATGTTGCCCGAATCTTTTCCGGTTTCATCCATGTTGTAGTAGGCCGTCGACGCATATTGAGAATCAATCAGCCGCTCACGCGCATCCGTATCACCGTAGGCAAAATCAAAAATATTTGAATCGATAAACGGCTCATAGGCCAATCCGTCATCATCGGAATCGCCTGAATCTCCATCCCCGCCGCAAACGGTCTCATTGGCACAGGCGGAATCGCTGCAGTCAGTGTTTCCATTACAATCATTGTCAATGCCGTCATTGCAAGCTTCGGCAGCTCCGGGATTTATACTGGCGTCGGTATCGTCACAATCCGTGCTGTTTGATACATACCCGTCCGGTTGGATTTCTGCGGTTATGGAAATGTCGGCATCGCCGTATCCGTCATTATCCGCATCCAGGTACCAGTTTCTTTTCACGGCAATATTGCTTGAGCTGCTCACATTGCGGACCAAACGCACGTAGTTGTATGCACGCGCAGCGTCCTCACCGGCGGGACCGTCCAGGGATTTGGTATCATAGCGCACAGCCCCGGCGCCGTGGTAGTCCTGGCCGTCAGGGTTGACGGCCATGCCGAAGGCCACATACCAGGCATAATAGAAATCCGTACCCGCCTTAAAACGCGCAGAGGTAGTGGACCAGAAATAGGGATAGTCGTCGTTGCCGGCTTCGTTGATGATGGGAGTACAGTCAAAAATCGGGTCGATCGCCGGACCGACGGCATCCGGATCCGTCGCGGTCGGTGAATACGAGTAGTCGACGATACTCTGCAACTCCTTGATATTGGGCAGCCGCCAGTCGTCGTAGCCGGCCAACTCCGAGTTTTCCGCATAGGCCAATGCGTCCGCCCAGAGAAGACCCTCTCCCTTGTCCGCCTGGGACCACATCAGGCCGGTCGCATGGTCGGTAACGGTGCCGTCTCCGTTATTTTCAAAATCATTGATGCCATAAACATTTCCGCGGACAGCCCGCACATAGTTACCCATGGGGCCGGAGGCTCCCGCCGGATACGCCTTGATATGCCCTGTGCCGTGATTCACTCCAAAAGCCGCATTTGATTGGCCTTGAACAGTCGTTCCCACATATTTTTCCGTCCAGTACTGTTCGTCTTTGCTGACGCTGTTGCCGGCGATGTGGAAATACGTTGTATCCAGATACGGCCAGCCCTTGGAAAAATTGCTGATGGAAAACAGCTCTTTGGTGGTAGGAATGCGCCAGTCATCATAACCGGCCAGTTCCAGAGATTCACAATAGGCAACAGCATCATCGTAGCTGTACCCATTATCAACCGGCACCTGCTGCCACATCAGGCCGGTGTTGAGATCGGTGACCGTTTCGTCGCCGTTGTCCTGGAATGACATCTGGGTGCCTTCATACTGCGCATCCTGGCCGTAGAAGTCCTCACCGGGGGCGGGAGCGGTAATCACGTTGCCGTCGTCGTCGTAGCAGTCCACCTGTCCGGTATCTGTCACCGGATAGGTAATATTTGTTTCGTCGTCTGTATCGTCATTGCAGGATGCATCATCCACACAGGCGTTGTCTGCGCAATCCATGCTTCCATTACAATCATTGTCAATGCCGTCATTGCAAGCTTCAACGGCTCCGGGATTCACGCTGGCATCGCTGTCATCGCAATCCCCCCAGGTGGCGATTAAGCTGTCCGCTTCATAATAACCATCGGGTTGAACAGTTGCGGTCAGTGTTGTCTCGTCGGAATAACCGTCTGCATCCGCATCTTTGTAATATATGGTTATTTCCCATGTAAGATCTGTGCCGTCGCAATCCTGATCAATGCCATCATTGGGAATTTCTGCTGCCCCCGGATGGATGCCGGCACTGCTGTCATCACAGTCCGTATTGTCAGACACATACCCGTCCGTCTGAGTTTCAGCCTCTATGGAGACATCCGGATCACCATACCCGTCGCCGTCAGCATCCATGTACCAGGTTGATGTTTCGGTGGTGTCGGTATCATCGTCATCACTGTCGCTGTCATTACACCCGGACAGGGCAATACCAAAAATGAGCAATGCGCAAAGAACAAACACAGGACTAAAAAATCTGAATACGTTCCTTTCGGTTTTCATTCTTCTCCCCTTTTTATTAATAGATTATCGGTTAAAAAATTTTTGTTGGATGATCAGGCGTCCTTGTAGGGCGGATCATTTCGTTTAGATAATGATTAACGGAAGAATGTGGAGAAATTATGGAGGAAATGTGGGATTGTTATGGATGCTTCAAAGTGATTAATAATTTGATACCGGTTCCAGATGATTTTAATAATTGAAGCTTGAAAAAATTCCGGAATCGGTATCAATATTCTATAGTTGAAAAAGGCCTGAGTAATCATAGGGGTATTTGTATACCTTAAATACCGATCTGCTGTCAGTATTCTGATACGTCCATACGATACTCCCGTCAGCCGTTATTTCAAAGATATAGCCGTCAGGACCTTCACAAATTAATGTATTCCCGTTGGGTAAACGCTGTGTACCTGATATATTCTGACCATAAAAGTCAGCAGGCGAAGGTGCTGCATATATCCATTGCAGTGATGACGGACCAAAGGCCTGCCCGGCGGTTATCGGGTATGAACCATCCGGGTTGATATCCGGAACAATCTCATCTACGGTTGAATAATTGCCTTCAGGACGGCCCTGACCGTTATTGAATAAAAGAATGTTCCCCGCGCCTGGCGTGTCTGCTGCTATCCATTGGACATCATGCTGCCCGAAAAATTCCTGCTCACCTTGTGCACCATAAGCTGTGGGATTACCCCACCGATAGAGAATATCTCCGCCCTTGCCATAGGTTCCACCTGTATGTGAGGCCGCTTCATCGATTGTTGTACTGTGATCAATCACCCATAACTCATTAAATCCATGTACTGAGATCATAATCTGGTCAAGTGCTTCATTATAATCCACGGAATTTGTATGATTCCAGTCAGCAACCCCTCTTGGGTTACTGACATAATTAATATCAATGAGTTCAGGGTGGTCTGCCACTGTGCCATAGTTTAATTTTATCTCATCATAGTGCTGAATGAGATGATCCCAGGCATGCCATTCCCAGACAATATTGTTGGTGTTTGGATCAACCTCTATAATCTTATCGGGCCATAACTCCCCATCGGCGAGCAGACTCGGATTCCTGCCGGCGGCTTCGGCTTCAGCATCAGTCTTATAATCCCAGGCGACCATCAGAATATTCCCATCAGGGAGCTCTTCCACGTCATGATGAAGGCAGGAATCATCGGTTGCATAGCCAAAATGCCAGGTGACATTGCTGTTCCAGTCGAGTTTTTCAACAATCCCGCCGGCACCTCCTGTGCTGGCAAATCTGTTTCCGTTTGACACCTTGCCGGTTCGGAGTAGAGATCCGTCTTTCAGCAGATATGCAGCGTTGCCCGGCGTATAATTGCTTTGCCAGGAATGGACAATTGATTCGTATGTATCAACAAGATAGGTTGTAATAGATTGCAATGGCGCCAGCAGCATATATCCACCGGACACTCTGGCCGTATCGATGTCATCTGGTTGCGTCGGGTTTGTATCGTTATTCATGTCTCGGACACATCGTACGTAATTGTATATCCGGATCACATCTCCCTGAGGGCCGCGGCCATAAGGGTAATCGGCCGGGTCGCCGATTTTGGGATCACTGCGCTGAGCGCCCGCACCATGTACATCCATTAATGTATAATTATCCTGACGGCTCTGCATCCAACCCAGAGCTTCCCCGAATGCAACGTAGGCGGCAGCGGCACCGTTACGAGTGTTGGCATGGGTGGTGGAGGTCCAGTAAAAGGGGTAGTTGGCGTTGCCGCCTTCATCGATAATGACAGATGTTGAAAATACCGGATCAATAGCAGCCGAGTCTGTTGTGACAGGTGATCGGGTATAATCCACAATGCTTTGCAGTTCCTTTGCATTCGGCAGCCGCCAGTCAGAATGACCCGCGTATTCAAGATTTTCTGACCATTCCAGGGCCTGCTCCCAGCTCAGGGCACCGTCATTATCATCTCCTATAGCAAAATAGCCGCTGTCCTGCTGCATCCACATCAGACCGGTGCTGTTATCCGTAACAGTTGCGTCTTTGTTTTCTGAAAAATCATTAATGCCGTATGCCGTGTTTCCTCTCACATAGATGACAAAGTATGTTTTATTGCCTGTGGGATACCCCTTGATGCGGCCATCTGCAAAGTTTACTCCAAACATTGTCTGATTACCACCCATGGTGGTGTTGACATACTCGGAACTGGTGGCCCACTGAGAATCAATAATACGTTCACCGGCACTCGTATCTCCGTATTCGAAATCAAAATAATTAGTGTCGATAAACGGAACCAGGCCGCTTGTATCATCACCTTGCATGCCGCTGGGATCCATGCCGGAAAACAATATCAGGGAATATAGCTCCTTAATCGTTGGCAGTCGCCAGTCATCATATCCTGCAAAATTTAATGAACCGGCCCCTGAAACCGCCTCATCATAGGTCATTTTATCGCCCGGAGTCTTCTGCCACATCAGGCCGGTGTTGTTGTCCGTGATAGTGCCGTCGCCGTTGTCAGTGTAGCTGGGCTGGCTTCCGGTATAGTTGGCATCCTGGCCGTAAAACGTATCGCCTTCCGCAGGAGGTGACATTAGGGTCGAGTTGTTATCATAAAAAACAGATTGCGCCGTATCGACAATTTTATATGATAATATCGTTTCGTTGTCGTTATTCTCATTGCATGATGCATCATCCGCACAGGCGTTGTCCGTGCAATCAATCTCTCCGTTGCAATCGTTGTCAATGCCGTCATCGCATGCTTCCGCAGCCCCCGGATTTACATTAGCATCGGCGTCATCGCAGTCACCTGAAGTAGAAGTTAAATCACCGGATTCATAATAATCGTCCGGTTGAACGCTTGCTTCCCGGGTGGTTCCGTCGGAATATCCATCTATATCAGAATCTTTGTAATATACGGTTGTGTCGCATATGAGATCACTGCCGTCGCAATCCTGGTCAATACTATCCCCGCAGATTTCTGTGGCACCCGGATGGATGCCTGCGTTGCTGTCATCACAGTCCGTATTGTCTGCTATATATCCGTCCGGCTGTTTTTCCGCCTCTAAAGAAGTGTTGGGATTTCCGTACCCGTCCCCATCTGCATCAATATACCAGGCGGTGGTTTCATCTGTGTTGGTGCCATCATCATCACTATCACTATCGTTGCACCCGGACAGGGCTATTCCAAATACAAGTATTGCGCAAAAAACAAACACAATACGAATAAATTTGAATACATTTTTTTCGGTTTTCATTCTTCGCCCCCTCACCATTAATTGGTTTTCTACTTCATGATCAGCCATAACAATGAGGCTGGCTGTTTCAGTTTAGATAATGATTAACGGAAGAATGTGGAGAAATTATGGAGAAAAGATGTAAAGGTTAAGGATGGTCAAAGAAACGGTCTCTTGCCAGTAGATTTTAGAATCTCTTTCTCAACGAATTAAGCCTGTGTCAAGATAACCGTTTTATAAGATAGTTATTTTATGTTATTGATATAATATTCATTAATATGTTGATCCGCTTATCCCGCTGGGTGGTCCGGGATTGACAGTATCCCTATAAAGGGAGGCCTGTATGGGTGATTTTTATCAAAACGGCAGAGTCACAACACTTCATAATTTCAGGACCCGGACGTTAGAAGATTTGGAAGACAGCCTGGTCGGCTTTTCGAAAAAATGCCCGATGACTCTGATATTGCCATCTTTGTTTTCCGAGTTAAAAGGGTCTGCCTTAGAAAATATCATAAATGAAATCAGCAAGGTTTCTTATCTGGATGAAATCATTATCGGTCTGGACCGGGCAGATGAGAAAGAGTTTGAATATGCAAAAAAGTTTTTCAGCCGCCTGCCCCAGCGCCATCATATACTCTGGAATGACGGTCCCAGACTCAAAGAACTGGATGCCCGGTTAAAAGAAAGAAAAATTGCGCCAAAGGAAATGGGCAAGGGGCGCAATGCCTGGTATTGCATCGGCTATGCCCTGGCTTCCGGGCGGGCCAAGGCCATTGCCCTTCATGATTGCGATATTCTCACCTATGATCGGTGGCTTTTAGCCCGCCTACTTTATCCGATCGTCAATCCTGATTTACACTATATTTTTTGCAAAGGTTATTATTTCCGCACAACTGAACAACGTCTGTCCGGACGCGTCACACGGCTGCTGATCGGGCCATTGTTAAAGACGTTGAAAACTTTTTTCGGTGCCATTGAATACCTGGAATACTTAGACAGCTTTCGCTATGCGCTTGCCGGAAACATTTATACGGCTGGCGAAGAATTTCTCGCAAACCCGATGCAGACACCTTTTGTTCCGAGCTGGAAACGCATCATGAGTGCTGAACCGGGTTTTACAGACCAATTATTTGAAGCCGTCCAGCTGGATAATGCGTAATCATGACTTGTTTGAAATATTCCGGCAAAGCACGGAACGCTTTTCTGAGGAGCTATTGCAAGGTTCGCAGAAGGGTGGATTTAAGCGATAGCCACTTGTTGTGGAATGCTTCTCACCAAAATTTTATTTCATGGCATAATCAGATGTCATTTCGACCCGATCTATCGTGCCAAAGCCTCATTCTGAACCTTATTCCTTTTATTCCTTAAAGTTGAACAATAACAAATAGATTCTTTTATCCTCAAACTTCACATCATTTCTCCATCATTTCTCCATCATTTCTCCATATTCTTTCATTAATGATATCTTAACGACAGCAATCAAAATGCAGTAAATTGCATCTTTAACGCATCATCATCATCGACTAAAAAAGGGCAAAAAGAGGTTACGCTGGTCTCGGATAATCGGACCAATATTATCATTGTCGTGGCCAGTGAAACCGGCACAGAGCGTGTCCGGCAGCTAGTTAAGATTTTAGACAGGGAAATGCCCAAAGGCAGCGAAAAAATCCATGTGTATTATCTTGAAAATGCCAAGGCTGAAGAACTGGCCTCCGTGCTCCAGGAGTTCCCGACCAAGGAAAGCAGCAGCGGTTCGAATACAGGCAAAAAACTGGCGCCTATTATATCTCAAGATGTTAAAATAACAGCTGATACAGCCACTAATAGCCTGATTATTGTTGCGGAAAAAGATGATTATGAGACATTAAGAGAAATAATCGGTAAACTGGATATCCGCAGATCCATGCTCTATATCGAATGTCTGATCATGGAAATTAATAAAGACAAATCCTTAAACCTCGGCTCTGAATGGCAGATTAGCGGAGAGGGCAGTTCTGACGGTTTTGATGGAGCCTGGAGCGGTGGCTTTTCCGGCGGGGCATTGGGAGGCGATTCCGGATATATTTCATCTGCATATGCAGCTGCCACCGATTCTTCTTCCGTTCTGCCTCCCGGATTTTCAGTGGGCGTATTCGGCGAATCGATAGAAGTCGGGGGATTTGTTTTCCCAACCATTGGTGCGGTTATCAATGCCTATAAAAAAGACACGGATGCCCATATTTTGTCAACCCCCCAGATACTGACCACAGATAATGAAACTGCCAAAATTACAGTGGGTAAAAATGTGCCGTATTTAACCGCGGCCAGCAGCGGGGATACAGATTACAGCAATTACGAATATAAGGATGTCGGTATTAACCTTGAAATCACCCCCCAGATCAGTAAAGACCGTCAGATTCGTTTGGAAATAGCACTTGAATCCACCAAACTGGAATCCACCACTGATCAGTTTCAACCTACCACATTAAAGCGAACGGTTGATACAACCGTGATTGTTAATGATACGAATACGGTGGTCATCGGCGGCTTGATTGATGAAGCATACTCTCAAACAAACTACAGTATTCCCTGCCTTGGCAGTATTCCGGTAATGGGCTGGCTGTTTAAATCTGTTGGAAAAGGCAAGGAAGAAACAAATCTGTATATCTTTCTGACACCGCATGTACTGGAAGGTGCGATGGAAGGAAACAAAATTTATGAAAAGAAAATGCTTCAGATGGAGAAACTTGAAGAAGGACGGATTAAACTTTTTGATGAAGAAACGTTCTTTTCCGTTCCGAAAATGCTTTTAAACGAATAATTCTGTCTATGCATTTTTCTTGGAAACGGTTAACTCTGGCCGAGATTGTTCCATTAAATCGGGACAGAGTGCTTATGATTCCTGGTCGTTATACATAAATTTTTTTGTTGCTTCTCAAATGTATGACTTCGATCCATTTCATTGGAATTTCCCATTCATTCATAAAGGGGTAGTTGCCAGAATCAGCTCTAATGTGGTTTCAAACGGCTCCATCATTTGTTCTCTTTTTCCTGCTGATCCCTTGCCATCTGGACTTCCCGTATTCCTTCCCCCTGGACCTCTCTTACCGCCTCCACCACCTCCGGGCTTGCCCCTTGACTCTCCTGAAGAAAATTTTTCATAAATTTCCATTTTTGTAGATTCGAGCTTTACGGTCAGATGCGTGCCGGGGAAAATATCTGCAGGAGGGTAAATCATTTCAAATCCGATTTTTGCTTCAAATACCATCGGGGTGTTACCAGATGGCCCATTTTCAACCTCAATCCCCTTTTCGCGAGCTTCCGAGTACGACATCATGACAGAGTCAGATTCAGAAGGATAGAAAACTTCCATAATTTGCTGCTCTCTGAGCGCTATTTTAAAGGGGGACGTGGCCATTCCAGCCGGCTCAAGAATCAGCGTCAGACCGTCTTTTAAAACTCCTTTTTTCAAGCCTTTTCCCGCAATAGAAATATATATGTATAATGCTTCATTATTATTAATCATTTGAACAGACATGCGATTATCTTCATCATAGTAAAGCGGTGGCAACTGTGGCCAGTCCTGGATAATACCGTCGACTTTTATATCGTTTATTCCGTTTTGAGCCCACTGGGCCTGGCCCACAAACGACTTGGAGCTGCATCCGATCAAAAGAAACGCCACTATAAGAATATACCAGAGGCCATTAAGGCCTGAAAGACGAAAATTTAACATGATTTTCCTTTTATTTATCCTTCAGGGACAGCGGCTGTTACAGCAACAAATTTAATCATGACCCATCCATAGCTTTCATCCGGAAGAAGGGCATAAACCCAGTTCGGGGCATTTCCCTGGACAGTCAATAAATCACCGTAATAGACATGAGACAACACTGGATGGTTCAGGCCCGGGCCGGATCGGACATTGAGTATTTTGGCGGTTACCATAACCAGGGTTTGAGGAACAGCTGCATCCATGGTCCGTGCTGGGATCTTTTTAATTTTTACCGTCTTCGGTATTTCAACGACCTGGTACCCGGATGGGATTTTTCGATAATAGACATCTTCATAGACATAATATGTCACGCCACCCACAAGTATCGTTGCAACAGATACCGGCAATCCCCTCACTATTACGCCGATAGGCGGCAGTATGCTGACATAGCCGGATTTTGCATGTTTGTAATATTTCCCTTTATGAAAAAAATAGTGATTTTTTTTATGGACAACTTGCCGGCTTCCCGGAGGCAGGTGTTTAATAACAGGAGGTGCAGGCTTCGTGGGGCCTGCCTGGGCATCAAATGGAAAAGTAGCAATGGATAAAATGACGGCAATTAATATCGAAACAAAATTTTTTGAAAACATATTTAATGGTATCCTGTTACTTTTTAAAAATTATGCAAAAAGGCAACAAAACTTTATTCGGGGCCTCCGTATCATTTATGTCACTGTCAACAGCCGCGGATGCAGGTCCGATAATCGTACCGCTGAGATTGTATTTTTCATCTGAAGACGGCTCATTTGCGGGTATCTCATCATCCG
>JAQYVU010000175.1 GCA_030145385.1 Desulfococcaceae bacterium | reverse complement strand
CCCTTAGCCGCATCTTTGTTAAACGCATCAGGCATTTTATCGAATACTTCTTTGACAGATAAGCCACCGGAAGCGTCGCTGCTGTCTGATTCCTTTGAAGCATCACTGGGCGGCGACATTAAATCAAAAAGGGCGGAATTTAAGTCATTAAATTCTTTGGCACCTTCCATGTCATTAATCTTATCCATAGACTCACTGATTTGTTCCACTGTCGGCGGATTATCTGCATCCCCCATTTGAACGCCTGAATTGGTCAGGATCGCAGCCCGGTTAAAGTACCCCATACCGGCATTGAAAATTTTACCGGACTCTTCACATTCTTCACTGCAAAGAAATAAAACAAGCGGGGATACAAATTCCGGTTTCATTTTATCAAATATCTCCGGAGGCATAATATCTTCAGTCAAACGGGAACCTGCAAGGGGTGCAATAGTATTAACCTTAATATTATATTTTGCGCCTTCCAGCTTTAACGTATTCATCAGCCCAACAAGGGCCATTTTGGCTGATGAATAGTTTGTCTGGCCAAAATTACCATACAGACCGGCGGCTGATGTGGTCATGATAATACGACCAAACCCGTTTTCTCTCATCACCTGGAATGCCGGTTTTGTGACATTATAAGCACCGTTTAAATGAACGTTCTGAACTGCTGCCCAATTTTCCGAATCCATTTTGATAAAACTTTTGTCTCGCAGGATACCGGCATTGTTGATGACAATGTCAACACGCCCGAAGGTGTCGATAGCTGTTTGAACAATTTTTTCGCCGCCTTCGGCAGTGGCAACATTATCATAATTGGCAACTGCTTTGCCGCCGAATGCCTGAATCTCTTTAACGACAATATCTGCCGGAGAGCTTGAGCCGCCGCCGGATCCGTCTCTGGCGCCGCCCAGATCATTGACGACAATACTGGCTCCGCGGCGTGCAAGTTCTATGGCATATACTCGTCCCAATCCCCCGCCGGCTCCGGTTACAATGGCCACGCGATCATTATAATTGATTTTATTCATTTCTTCGAGTGCGCCGGGAACCGGTACAGCCTTCCAGAAGTAATTAACAAAACCACGTTCTTCATCTTGCGTGCGTAATCGGAATTCCATTTTTACCGGTAAGCCGACTTTTAATTCTTCAAGTCTGCAGTCAGTGAAATCTGTCATGAATCGACCACCACCATCGAACTGAATCATGCCGTATTTAGCAGGCGGGTCAACGGAAACTGCGAGTAAATCGCCGGTAAATGTTTTAATTTTTGCCGGAATTTCTACAAACTCATATTCTTCCTGAGTGCGCTTGGCGACACATTCCGGGTTAACGCACACTTCAGTTTTGGGAAATTGTGGGGTTCCGCATTCTGTGCATTTGCCGCCCACAAGACCTAAAAGCATTTTTCGTCTTCGCCACAAGGTCGTCATGGCGGTCTGGGTCGGTGCTTCCGCCCTGATTCCCATTTCCGGATGGATCAAGCCCCTGAATTTCAGAAATTTGAGATAATTGTCTGTTGTTTCTTTGTTATCCAGCGTTTTTTGAAATTTATTTCTTTCCGGCAGTTGGGTGATGTTTTCCGTGACCTCGAAAAGAAATGCACTGCATCCCTGCCCGAAACTGGCCATCAGGATTTTGTCACCGGGTTTTGAATCATCTAAAGCAGATGTCATCATTAAAAAGGGATGGGCGGTTCCGGTTTCTCCGCAGACTTCATGCAGGTTATCAGCCACTTTATCAGGCGTTGCGCCGAGTTTTTTTGCAATTTTTTTATGTTCGGCCTTAAAAAAGCAGGGGAATACCAGTTTGTCCACGTCATCCATGGTGATATTCAATTTGTCCAATAAACCGTTAACTGCTTCGGGAATGATTTTTGAATACCCTTCATCACGAATCCAACGTTCTTCCCAAGTGTAATCGAACTTTTTGGTGGCCCCCCGATAGTGATCGACAAAATCATAAGACACCGAATAAGAGCCCTTGAATTCGGCAATTACATCCTTGTCGCCAATTGCAAAAGACGCTGCACCATCGCCAAACCACATTTCATAAAAATAAGCTGGTTTGGTCTCCCGTTTATCAGCAGCAGTGACTAAAACATTTTTACGTTCCCCCCCCTTAACGGAATCAATCGCAGCCAGCAGGGCATTGGTAGATGCTTTTTGGGAGGAAGTGAAGTCCGATGTCATAATATTATCTTTTAAATTAAGGGCAGTGGAGACAATGCCGGCGTTTTGACGGTCGGCAAACGGCAATGTGGTGGACGCAAGATATAGTCCTTCAAGTTTTTTCTTGTCGATATGTTTCAAACAATCCCGGGATGCAGAAACTGCCATGGTAATGGCGTCTTCATCCCAGTAACACATGGATCGTTCTCCCTGGGCCACCATGATGATTGCAGGGGCAAACCAGCCCATGCTTTGAAATATCGACATACGGTTTAATCTTAAACGGGGGATATATGCACCGTAAGATGTTATTCCAATCATTTTATCTCTCCTCTATATTTAATGGTCGAATATCTTGAGAAAAATATTATTTATAATTTAAAGAGTTTTTCAATGAGCTGGGATTTCATGATATCCCCTTCGATTTTCAACTTTCCTGACGTGTACGCCTGCATTGACGGAAGAACACCGTTGATCATATCCACAAAATCCATATCCGCCATTTTCAGTGTACATGTCGGTTTTTCATGATTGCCTGAATTTATATTACAGGTTCCGTCCTTAATCACACAGTTCCAGTCTCCACCGCCATCACCGGAAATATGATACTGAAATATCACATCCACATCCTTCGCAGCTTCGGCATTAAACGCGTTTGGCATGGCTTCGAAAATTGCCGCAGCGGAAGCAATTTTTTGATCGGAAGCTGTGTCTGTCTGAGCCGGGGCGCTAAATGCGTTCATAGCATCACCCACCTGCTCATTTAATTCAAAATATACTTTTCCGTTATTTAAAGATGATATGGCATCATAGTTGTCGACAACATCTTCAATTGCCGGCGGATTATCGCCATCACCAATGGTTGTTCCCGAGCCGGTTACGACTGAGACCCGGTTAAAAAAGCCCATGCCGGCATTATAAATATTCCCATTTGCCTCACATCCGGAAGAACATAAGAAGAGAACCAGCGGAGAAACAAATTCCGGTTTCATTTTCTCAAACAACTCCGGAGGCATAATGTCTTTAGTCAATCGTGATGCAGCAATCGGTGCAACAGTATTCACTTTAATATTATATTTTTTACCTTCCAGTTTAAGCGTATTCATTAACCCGATCAGACCCATTTTGGCGGATGAATAGTTTGTCTGTCCGAAGTTGCCGTATAAACCGGCGGCTGATGTTGTCATGACAATGCGTCCAAAGCCTTTTTCCCGCATTACTTTGAAAGCTGGTTTCGAAACATTAAATGCACCGGTTAAATGAACATCTATAACCGTTTGCCAGTTTTCAGGTTCCATCTTGATAAAACTTTTGTCGCGTAAAATACCGGCATTGTTAATCAGGATATCTACTGTGCCAAATGCTTCAAGAGCTGATTTGATGATGTTTTCACCGCCTTCAGGGGAAGCAACATTGTCGTAGTTTGCCACTGCTTCACCGCCGAAAGATTTAATCTCTTCAACCACTTTTTCAGCCGGCGTTGCAGAGCCAGTGCCGGAACCGTCCCGGGAACCTCCTAAATCATTGACAACAACCTTGGCACCCCGTTTTGCCAACTCAAGAGCGTATATTCGTCCCAGTCCCCCCCCGGCACCGGTTATAACTGCCACCTGATCATTAAATCGGATTTCGTTTTTGGGGATATCTCCGAACTCAAAGATACCATTGTTAATGACTGTTTCTCCGGTTTTTGCATTAATTGTTTTCCAGACAGCGATATTGGCCTGGGTTTTCCATATCTGGATTTTAATTGGGTCGCCGGGAAACAGTGTTCTTGAAAAACGGCATTTTAACCGCCGGACTTTTTCTGGTTCACCGGGTACTAAACTATGAACCAATGCCCTGCAGGAATATCCATAGGTGCATAAACCATGCATAATCGGTTTTTCAAAGCCTGCCATTTTTGCAAATTCCGTATCCACATGAAGCGCAAAGACATCTCCTGAAAGCCTGTATAATAAAGGTTGATCCAATGACGGCGTTTCTGTTATTTCAAAGTCAGGTTCCCGAGCCGGATACTCAAATTTTTCTTTTGGAGCAGCTTCACCGCCGAAACCGCCGTCAAGACGGCTGAACAAGGTAATGATACTTGTAAAAAGTTTTTTCCCGTTCGAATGCCGGGTCTCACTCTCACCAATTACCAGCGCTCCTTTATTCTCACCTTTATCATACATGTGCGAGATTTTACCTTCAGTTGTTAAAGTGCCTTCAATCGGAATGGGCTGGTGAAAAATGAGATCCTGTTCGCCATGCAGAATGCCGGCTAAGTTGATATTGGAATTTGCGGCATAAAGGGATAGAAACTCAAAGATTGTGGCAATCGAAAAACTTGGGATTACCTTTAAGTTTTTCTCATAACAATAGTCGAGATCAGAAAAACCGGCCCCTACACCCAACGCATATAAAACCACGTCTTTCCAGTTGTAATCTTTGGTAACCGGGCCGAGTTTTTTCCCGACAGCATCCAGATTAAGCGCCATTTTTTAATCCTCCTTGTTTAAATTTATGATTGAAGACGGATCTGGTATTTTCTCAGGATAGCTTGAAGTCATATCCCGCAATCTGAATCGAGGGTGTTTGAATCTGCGAATAATGATATAAATAATATCATATTAATAAAATGATGTATTTTATTCAACTGTTTTTCTAATCAACTTGTTCCAACAAATGATGGAAAAAATAGTAAGCTCTTTTATAAATCCTGTCAAAAGGTTTTTTAATTTTTATAAATTTTTTTTAAATGCAACAACTCAAGCCTTAAATACCAATTCATCCGTATTACGACCGCATTTGAATTTCGAAAAAACAATATTGACTTGTTGGAAATGAAAGAATAATGTTGTTTCAAACGATTGATGGAATCAATCGTTTGATTGGAGTTCGTAGCCTAAATTTTTGTATATGAAAGTACCTATCCATAAGTACTTTTATATGCTCATTTGATTGTCAGCGGTTCAATCTTTTTTACGGAGGCAGTATGAAGAAAAATGGCGCATTAAGCGGGTTAACAATACTTGATTTGTCCCGATTACTGCCAGGACCTTTTTGTTCGATGATCCTGGCGGATCACGGTGCACGGGTCATTGCAATCGAAGACAACCGTTATGCCGGTGAAGCAGGTGGAAATTCAACGGTGCTGAGAAATAAAGAACATATTACATTAAATTTGAAATCTGATAAAGGCCGGGAAATATTTTTCAAATTGGCCGAAAAAGCGGACATAATCCTTGAAGGGTTTCGACCAGGTGTGACACAACGTCTTGGTGTTAACTACAATTCAGTCAAAAAAGTAAATCCCAAAATCATTTATTGTTCCATTTCCGGTTACGGGCAGACCGGGCCTTATCGAAATACAGCCGGACATGATGTTAACTATTTAAGTGTTGCAGGGGTTCTTGATCTTATTGGTAATAAGGATGATCCTCCATCGATTCCGGGAATTCAGATCGCGGACCTTGCCGGCGGGGGAATGTATGCTGCTATCGGTATTTTAATGGCATTGTATGCCCGACATCAAACCGGAAAAGGTCAGTATATTGATATATCCATGACAGACGGGTCCATGAGCTTGCTGTCCCTTGTTTTAAGTATCAAGCATTTTACCGGTTTACCGGTAAAACGATCAGACTCCTTTCTTTCTCATCGATATGCCTGTTACAATACTTATGAAACAGCAGACAAACGGTATCTATCCGTCGGTGCGGTGGAAAATCGGTTCTGGAAAATTTTGTGTCAATATTTTGATAAACAGGAATATATCGCGTTGCAGTATGATGATGGAAAAAGAGAAGAAATTATCGATTTTGTCAGACAAAAATTTAAACAAAAAACCCTTGCCCAATGGTGTGAAGAACTTGATGGACTCGATATCTGCTGGGGCCCTGTCCGAAGTCTGGATGAAGCAATGGAAGATCCGTTGTTTAAAGAAAGAGAAATGGTTGTTGACTTAAAAGATTCAAACGGCATTATATCTAAATTTTTGGGTGTCCCCATAAAATTAAGCGACACGCCGGGGTCCGTGCGGACGCTGCCGCCGTCGTTTGGGGAAAATACAATTTCACTGCTAAAGGAAATTGGTTATTCGGTTAATAAAATAAAGGAGTTTGAGGCACTGGGGGTTATATAATA
>JAQYVU010000174.1 GCA_030145385.1 Desulfococcaceae bacterium | reverse complement strand
TCCATTCAAATCTCCTAAAAAACTTTTCATGGTGTTAATTAACCACTGTATCAACAAATAACCTGTCTATCATTTCAAACGATTATGAAGAGCTTATTTGCAAGTTTAGATGCCGTGAATAATATCGTAAAGCCGGTCTTCCCACCCGAGGGTGGAAATCATGGTTCCGCTGAACCCATTTTTTTTAATAGCCGAAACTGTATTTCCGGCAATCCGGATGCATTCTCTTACTTTATCCGGTGCTTTCTGAATTTGTTTAACCAGCTCGTCCGGTAAATATACATGTTTCATATTCCTTGCCATATACCGGGCCATTCCAAGGGATTTCAGCAGCACCACTGTCGGGATGATATGGATGCTGCTGGTATTGATTTTATTCATAAACGGTTCGATGGCAGATACATCGAAAAGCGGCGGGGTGATAAAGAAACGGGCGCCGGCATCAATTTTTTCTTTCATTGCATCAATTTCGCGGTCAAGTTCTATGCCTTCCAGGCCGGCATTCACCATCGATCCGACATTGAAATCCGGGCAGCCGGAAAGGTCGATACCGGCCATGTCTTTGCCTTTTTCCATCTCCTGAATCGTTTTTAAAAGATTGTTAATGTCGATATCATAAACAGCGGCTGCCTGGTGGTGGTCCCCGAAACTCGGATCCTCACCGGTGACAGCCATGACATTTTTTATGCCGCATGCGGAAGCCGCAAGAAGGTCCGCCTGGAGCGCTATCCGGTTACGGTCACGGCAGCAGACCTGCATGACTGTTTCCATTCTCTTGGCTTCAAGAACCATGGCGGCGCCTAAGGCACTCATTCTCATAACGGCGTTGCTCATTTCAGGAACCACAAAAGCCGTTACTTCTTCTTTTACTTTTGCCGCATTGTTAATCATTGCGGTGATGTCCGTGCCTTTGGGTGGCTCAATTTCTGCGAGAATTGCAAAATCACCGGTTTCCAACTTACGTTTCAGATCCATTTTATCCTCCCGGGAACAGGCTGAAAAAGACCGTTAATTTATATTAATGATTGATGTATCAAAGCATTATGGCGAAAAGTTCTTACATCATTACAAAAAAAAAATAACACTGTCAATAGGTGTGAACATTATTTTTGCTATGATAACGATGTCAGAACAAATGAACAATATTCATTTGTTTGTGTGTGTATGTATGGAGTAGAAAAGTTTTATTGTATTTAATTGGAATTTTATGCCACAATGTAGTCGTGTTTGCGGACTGCCGTGATCGCTGAATTTTTTGTATAAATTTGATTTAACGTTGTTTATGAGGAAAACCCATTCAGTTTTATTGTTTGACAAGCTGGCGTTGATTTTTTTATGATACCCAGAATTATATTCAGGTGGTGTATGACTGTTTGAACTTTTTTTAAATTAAGGAGAAAATAATAATGGCAAAAATATGCATCCGTTCAAGCCGGAGTGTATTGTTTTTTGTATCTCTGATGAGCATAATGATTTTAAATACTGTAATTCCAAATGATGCTGCAGGATGAGGTTCTGAAACACTGACCGTGACTGTCAGTCCAGCAGATGGAGGTGTTGTTAAGGTAGACGGTGTCGTATATACAGGTAATTGTGGTTATAGTACGGGTGCTGTTGCAAATATTGAAGCTGTTGCAGCAGATATTTATAGATTTCATAGCTGGGGAGGATCTCTTTCTGGAAGCACAAATCCGACAACCATAACAATGAATTCCGATAAAAACGTGACCGCAAATTTTGTTTTAAACGCAGATGAAGTCGATCTGTCAGAGGCCAAAAGTCTGGTTGACGGAAGCAAGGACGTGTTGGTTGTTGATGTCAGCACGGCCGCTGACTTTGCAGGCAGTCATATGCTCTGTGCAAAAAATTACATCTGGAACAGCTCAACTAAAAGTTTTTCATCCAGCATTACAAATTTAAATACGTATAAAGATGATGTTATACTTGTTTACGATCAGAATGGCACCAAAAGTGAAGATGCGGCATTTTATCTGGCCGGCCAGGGGTTTGAAAACGTTTTTTATATGACGGATGCATTTGATCCTGACTGGATGGCAGAAAATGAAACATTTATCACAGCCGAAGATGAGGATATCTGTACCAGTCTGACGCCCATGGCATACGCGGGTCCGGATCAAACAGATCAGAAAAGTGCTGATGAAAATCAACCCGTCACTCTGGATGGGTCTGGTTCCAGTAGTGGTGTAACATATGCATGGATTCAGGTGGGCGGCGTCAATGATGTTGCATTGTCAGATCCGGAAGCTCCGAAACCGACGTTTACAGCTCCGGATTTAAACGGCGGGAATGACACACTGGTTTTTCAGTTGACAGTGACCGATGGGGGGGGGGATACAGATACGGATCGTGTGATTGTTGATGTAGACTGGAATAATGCGGACCCTATAGCAAGTGCAGGACCGGATCAGACGGTTGCGCCGGGTGCTTTGGTTACTCTGAATGGAGCGGATTCAACCGATCCTGAAAATTCAATTGAATCCTATCAATGGGCAGCTACTTCGGGTACCATAACGCCACCCCTGTCAAACAGCTCAACTGCGACGCCTTCGTTTACAGCTCCGGCGACAGCCGGTTGGGTCATTTACGAACTGACCGTGACGGACAACGGCGGCGTGACAGATAAGGATACGGTAAAAATAACGGTTCAGGCTGAACCCGAAGATCCGAATGTTCCACCGGTTTCAGATGCCGGAGCAGATCAGACAGTGACTGAAGGTCAAACGGTTACCCTGAATGGCTCCGAATCAACAGATTCCGACGGAACGATAACCAGTCGCGTGTGGGCGCAAACCGGTGGCACACCGGCTGTGACTTTAATGCCCAATTCAGGGGCTATTAAACCAACCTTCACGGCGCCAGGTGTGACCGCTGCAACCGTGTTGACTTTTTCTTTGACAGTAACCGATGATGACGGTGAATCAGATGGTGATACCGTTCAGATTACGGTGAATGATGACGGAATCCCGGCACAGAATGAAGCCCCAACAGCAGATGCCGGTGCGGATCAGTCACTCAAAGAAGGTAAAACAGTCACCCTGGATGGAAACGGTTCAACGGATTCCGACGGAACTATTGCAAGTTACGCATGGACCCAGACGGACAACACGGGAATTACTGTTACCTTGTCAAATAGTTCAGCGGCAAACCCGACATTTGCGGCACCGGATGTCGATGCCGCGACAACATTAACCTTTTCGCTTATTGTTACCGATGATGACGATGTTCCTTCATCATCGGATGCGGTCAGTATCACAGTAACAGAATCTTCCAGCGGTGGCGGCGGCGGCGGGTGTTTTATCAATTCGCTGGCCGACTAAAAGCAATATTATAGAAAATAGAATATTATTAAAAATAAAAAATACATTCGTCTTTTTTAAAATTAATCCCCACAGATATCTTGTGTATCTGTGGGGATTCTAATTATTGAATCAAACCCATGCGAAAGCCCCGATGAAAGTTCGTTTCTGCTTCAAAAATTTGAGGCGGAAATATTAGCGGTCATATGGGCTGTAATTTTGTGAAAATCCTGGCGTCATTAGCTCCCTGATAGAACCGTCTTTTTTTTCATAGAGAATCAGCACATCAATGTTCAGTTTTTCTGCCAGCGCAAGGCCTTCTGTCGCCCCCATAACCGTTATGGCGGTTGCGATTCCGTCTAACCGGGCATTGCCGATTTTACCGTCGAAACTTGCCGTTGAAACACCCAGTAATTTTTCAGAAACCGGTTTTCCGGTTTGGGGACTGAAAATATGGTAAAAGGATTTTTCATTGATTTGTATGGGTTGACGGTAATTGCCGCTCGTCGAAACCCTGAGGCTGTTCTTTGATGAAATAATCCCCCAGAGCTTATCCATTTGTTTGGGATGTTGAATGCCGATTCGCCACGGTTTTTTGTTGTTATTGCCGAATGTGCTGATTTCTCCCCCCAGTTGAACGAGTCCTGCGGTAACTCCGGAATCTATAAGGAGCTGACGAACCTGGTCCACGGCATAGCCTTTTACAATGCCCCCAAAATCAAATTTTACCGGATGATTTGTAAAGTCTACAGAATTTTTACTCTTTGCATCGATCCTGACTTTATCAAATCCGGTCCATTGCAATGCATCGGTGATTTCTTTTTCAGACGGTATTTGCTGAATTTTTTCAGCGTTCTGCCAGAGCCGTTTGATTTGCCACATGGTGGGATCAAATTGCCCGTTGCTGTCGATCCATAAAATTTGCGAAATGCGCATAACAGACATTATGTCATCAGACACGGATAGTGTTTCGGCTTGGGGGACTGCATTAATGCGAAAAATTTCAGAATTTGGATTAAACGGGTTAAAGATCAGCCCGATTCGATCAAATTCAAGCCATGCCGTCTCGTTGATCGCATCGGGGTTGTATTCTGTTGCAGGCGGAAGTAAAAAAACAATTCTGGCAGGGATGCCGTGATAGATAAACCGTTTGGCTTCCCACCAGTCTCCTCCGATGTTTTCAAGATCTGTGTGAGGCTTTTTGGGGTGGGAATTTGTGGTTCCGGATTCGATGTGCCGGGTTGTGAAAGTCGTTATGACATGATAGCTGAATCCGGCTGAACATAAAATCAGGAGAATCAGGGCTGCGGTTTTTTTATATTTTTGAAAAATTGCAAAAATTAATTTTTTATTCATTTGGATTCTAAAGGGTGCGTTGTTAGCAGTTTTTTTAAGGGTTAAATTGTTATGTGGCTGTTTGCGGGTTAAGCTTTTGGCGTCATTTTTAAAATGTTATAATACGTTAAAATCCGATTGACATACCGTACCGGTTCTGTTCCCCGTGCATAGCCAAAATCAGTTTTTTCGTGATACTCCCGGTATCTGAGTAACGGCAGAGTTTGCTCAAGAGAACTCCATCGATTGATATCAAGTCCTTTTTTAAGTGCGATATTTCGGGCATCCTTGACATGACCGTATCCCACGTTGTAACTGCCGAGGGCAAATTTTAATCTTTCATCCGGTTCCAGATTTTCAAATTGATTGTAAAGCTTGTGAAGGTACTTGATTCCGCCTTTAATGCTTTCTTCAGGGTTTAAGCGGTTTGAAATGCCCATTTCATCTGCCGTGGGCAATGTCAGCTGCATGAGTCCCCGAACGCCTGTATAGCTGATTGCATTCGGGTTAAACTGAGATTCCTGGTAAATGACTGCGGCAATCAGTCGCCAGTCAAAGTTATACTTTTTAGATTCTTTCTCGATAATCTGTTTGAAGACAGGCAGCCGGGTTTTTAGGCGCTTATGAAATTTTTTGATATCCACATAGTCAAAAATTTCCGTGCCGGCATAATATTTATTGTAGATTCGGGGAAAAGTGCCGTCTTTTTTTATGATATCAAAGAACTGATTGATTTTTTTCATCAGCCGGACGTCATGTTTTTTAACTGCCCACCCAAGAGACTGCTGCTCTGAAATCGGAAACGCAATTCTGAGGTCCGGGTAATAGCGCCGGTTTAAACGGAAAATATTTGAATCTGCGATCGTTATTGTTATTTCTTTGTTTTGAACCCGCCGTAAAAGTTCTTCGGTCGGGGTGTCTTCATAAAGTGCTAAGTGGATATTGAGTCCTGATTTTTTTAATTCCACCAGTCGTTCATGGTATGAAGTGTTTTTCCGTATGTGTACGGTTTTGCCGTCTAAATCCGAAAGCTTTTTTATCCCCCGAAAGCCTTTACGAACAATTACCTGCTGCTGAACCGGCATGTATTCATCAGAAAACGCCACCCGGGTTTTGCGTCTGGTTGTTTTTGTCAAGCTGGATGCAATGAGGTCTCCTTGACTGCGTAAAAGGGTATCGAACATTTTTTCCCAGCCCGGTGTAATGACAGTCAGTTCAACATTTAAAAAATCTGCAAATTCTTTTGCCAGCTGATATTCAAAACCCATGAGCCGGTCCTGGTATAAATAAAACCCATGAGCGCTATTGTCTGTGATGACCACAAGCTGTCCCCGATTTTCGATTTTTCGCAACGTGTCGTTCGGGTTATAACATCCGGAAATAAAAGCATACAGGACAATAAAAAGGTAAATTAAAGCGAGTTTTATTTTCAACAAAAGCTCCTTGTGGTTGCACGCTGAGTCAGAAGAAAATAACCTTTTTCCTTTTATTAAAACCGATGGAACATCCGGATTAAAACATATGTCATCATAAAATAATCATTAAATGATTTAAAAATAAAACCAATGCGGAACGCCAAATTTTTATTCCGTTATTTTATCTAATTTATTAATTTAATGGGAGTTCAGGGGGCAAGTCAAGAGCGGATTGATGAACTGTCAGTATAGGTGAGTG
>JAQYVU010000173.1 GCA_030145385.1 Desulfococcaceae bacterium | reverse complement strand
CGGCATCCGGAAATGCCGGACAATGTTTTCCACCACCACAATGGCATCATCCACCAGAATACCGATGGAAAATATCAGGGCAAACAGGGTAATGCGGTTTAATGTATATCCCAGCAGATAAAAAACCGTCAGCGTAAATGCCAGCGTCACCGGAATGGCCAGCGCCACAATCCAGGATTCACGTCGGCCAAGCGTCAGCCAGATGAGCAGGGTCACTGAAAGCACGGCAATTCCCATGTGCAGCAGCAGTTCGTTGGATTTTTCCTTGGCTGTTTCACCATAATGGCGGGTCACGGTCATTTCAATATCATCCGGAATCAGCGTGCCCCGGGTTTCCGCGACTCTCTCCAGAACCCGCTCGGCAATCGCCACCGCATTGGTGCCTTTGCGCTTGGCCACCGTCAGCGTGACCGCAGGATAAACGCCCATTTTCGAAGCATCGGCTTTAATTCCAATCTCCCCGGCTGCCGGGCCGGTACCGAAAAAAACATAATTATCGGGTTCCGCCGGGCCGTCGACCACACGGGCCACATCTTCCAGATACACCGGCCGCCCGTCAAAGACACCAACCACCAGGCGCCTCACATCGTCGGCGGTTTTTAAAAACCCGCCCACCTGGACCAGGACCTGGCCTGTCGGCGACGGATAACTGCCGGCCTGAAGCTCGACGTTGGCCCCGTTGATCATTTGTTCAATGGCTGCGCCATCCAGATGGTATGCCGCCAGACGGGCCGGGTCCAGGCGGACTTCCAGCTGACGGCGCGGGCCGCCGATCAGCTCGGTGATGGAAACATCGGGCTCCCGCTTGATCACCTGTTCAATTTCCCCGGCCACCCGGCGGAGCGTATACGGATCCGCCGACTCACTCCAGAATGTCAGTGCCAGGATCGGCACATCGTCTATGTATCTCGGCTTGACCAGGGGGGGACTGACCGTGAACGGAATCCGGTCATAGTTTGCCATCAGCTTGGACTGCAGCCGCACAATGGCATTTTCCTCGTTTTCCCCCACAAAGAAGCGAACGACGGCCATGGACATTCCCGGACTGGATGTGGAGTAGATATATTCCACGCCGGGGACTTCCCACAGCAATTTTTCCATGGGGCCGGTCACCCGCTGCTCCACTTCCTTGGAGCTGGCACCGGGCATTTGCACGAAAATATCCACCATGGGAACGATAATCTGAGGTTCTTCCTCGCGGGGCAGTGCAATGACCGAAGCGATTCCGAGAAGAATCCCGGCAATGATGACAAGCGGTGTCAGTTTTGAATTGATAAACAGCTCGGCCATTCTGCCCGCCGGTCCTTTTGACTGGCTCATGATTCTTCCACCTTTACTCCGTCAACAATATTTTGCCCCGGTGCCGGTATGTATCGGTCCCCGCGTTTTAAACCGGAAAGCACTTCCACCTGACCGCCGAACAAACGGCCCGGCCGGATGAGACGGAAATGTGCGATCTGATCGGTATCGACGACGTATACGCCGCTGAGCTGCCCATGATGAATCACGGCTGTTTCAGGAACCAGAAGCATGCCGGTTTCACCGATGGGGATCAATACCCGCGCAAACATGCCGGTTTGGATTGCCGGAACATCCGGCAGACTCACTTTTACCTGAAAAGACCGGGTGGATGGATCGGTCGATGAATTAACCGTTTTTATTTCTCCGGCCAGGGCTTTTTTTTGAAGCGAAGGAATGATAACAGACAGTTTATCGCCGACTTTCACCTGATGGACATGAGACTCCGGCACAACCATGTGCACTTCACTCGAACCCGTCGTTTCCAGACGGATCAGGGGAACCCCCGGCGATGCCAGATCGCCTTTATTCGCGAGCTTTCCGGTCACGGTGGCGTCATAAGGGGCCTTGACGGTGGTATCAGCATATGCCGTTTTCGCGGCCAAAAGCGCTGCCTGGGCCTGCTCAATCCTACTTTGAGACGCGGCATGCATGGATTTTGCCTGCGACAAACCACCGATGGCCTGATCAAACCGGGCTTTTACTTCATCAAATTCCTGCCGGCTCACGGATTCAGAGGCAAGAAGCATCTCATATCGTTGAAATGTTTTTTCAGCAAGTTCCGACGATGCCCGGGCGGATTCAAAAGCCGCCTGGGCCGACCGGACCCCTTGATTCGCTTCCGCAAGCGCTGCCTGGGCCTGCTGCAGTCGGGCGGATAATTGACTGTCGTCAATCTTCACCAGAATATCTCCGGCCGCTACCGTATCCCCCTCCTGAACCAAAACCTGCTGGATTTCCCCCATGACCTTTGAAGAAACCGTTGCCGCAGTCCGGGCGAAAACCGTTCCCGCAGCTTCGTAGAATCGCGGCTGAGCAGCGAGTTCAATAACGGATGTAGCGGTTTTGACCACTGCCGGCGATTTTGACGGTGTTGTTCCCGGCGGGATTTCATCACCGCAACCGGCGGTCAAAATGATGGCGGCCGCTGCGGCAATCCGCCTCAATTGTAGAAGATATTTTTTTGTTTTCACAGCATTCCACCTTTTTTTCCTGATGGCTGTTAATATGGACATAATTCATCTGTCGGGAAAGAATCCCGACCTACAATTTTTATTGAAATGAAGCACCCAGATCGCCGACGGCCAGCGCCAGCTGCGCGCGGGACTGAATATGGTCTTTGAGCGCCATATTCAGATTATTTCTGGCACGGATAACCGTCATTTCGGCATCCAAAAGCGAAACAATCGGTACCTGCCCATTATCATAACGGTTACCGACGATCCGCAATGCTTCCAGTGCCTCATCCACAGACAATTCCGCCGCCTGAATACGCTTTTCAGCACTGCGAACCCGATAATAGGCTTCCCGGGTTTCCAACTGTATTTTCTGGTTCATGGCGCGCACATTGGCGTTGATTTCATTATGAAGGTACAACGCTTCCCGTTCCCGGGCCGAAATTCCATTGCCTGAAAAAAGATTCAACGTCACATTTGCGCCCACGGTATAGTTATTTGCCGTGTCATCAAAATCTGCGGTATTTATTTCGTAACTGCCGTTGAGGTTAACGGACGGCCAGTGGGCTGACCGGGATTTTTTGATTTCCGTGCGGGCGGTTTGTTCGTAAAATTTTGTCTGCTGCAGATCGGGGCGCCCGGCCAGCGCCATCTCAATCCATTCGGCCAATGCCTTTGCCGGAATGTCTTTTTTTACGGGCAGGGTGACCGGCAGCACGTCACACTGCGTTTCTTCTCCCATCACCATGCTCAAGGCTGCCTGGGCGATCAGATATTGACTGTTGGCCTCCACCTGCTGCTGCTCCAGTTCGGAAATGTGAACCCGGGCGCGCAGCAAATCGCTCTTGACGGTCAGGCCGCTGTTGTATCGGTTTTGGATCAGCCGCAGATGCACCTCGGCTGTTTGCAACGCCTGATCGACCACGGCAACGCTTTCTTTTGCAAACACCAGATCCGTATATGCGGCAATTGTCTGTGAAATAATTTCCTGCCGGGTCCGGTCATACCCGGCAGCGGACGCCTGGTGCGCAGTTTCCGACTGCTGCCGGGCAAACCAGGTCTGCCCGCTGTCAAACAACGGCCATGTCATCCATAGCATGGTATTGAAATTGTCTATCGACGAAGGATCATTGAGGCGGTCCGGATCAAAATCCTGTTGAGTAATAATCCCCTGATTCAGTTTCATGCCAAACGCCCACATGGGAGTCGTCGTCAGCTGATAGGCCTCTGAAATATAAACCTTGGGATAAAACCCGGATTTCGCCTGGGTAATTCGTTCAGCCGATGCCGAAACCCGGGACTGGGCGGCATCCAGCAGGGGATTCTTTTCCAGGGCGCTTTGAATCGCATCATGAAGGGAAAGAGGCGAACCCTGCGCTGCTGTTTGATCGGAAAAGGCTGCCTCAATTAAAATAACCGGTTGAACAATTGTCAATATTGCAACCAGGATGATCATTCTTATCCGTTTGACTTTTTTCATCTTCCCGAAACCTTTATATTTATAACCACATGATCTTAAAATTAACAACTTATGCCACCGGGGGCTCCCCCCGTTTTTCATCGGTTGCTGAAAGTTTTTCATCGGTTGCAGAAAAATTGATATGAAGCGGCCGCTGGTCGTCCTGGGCAAGATATGTGGTTGATGTCGGGAACGCAAATTCAATCCCTTCGGCTTCAAATGCCTGCATGATCCTTAAATTCACAGACTCCGTAAATTCCATATACGCCCAGTAATCATTGGGATGAAACCAGTAAAGCATCATGATATTTAACGAGGCATCATTGAATTCATTAAAAAATACCCGGGGCGGAAAATCCGGGTGCATCCCCTTGTGATTATTTAAAATATTACGTATAAGACTAAGGGCTCTTTCGACTTTTTCAACCGGCGTATCATAGGTAATCGTAATGTTTGTCAACCGCCGGATATGGGGACGCTTTCCGATATTTTCCACACGGTTGCCGGCCATTTTTTCGTTCGGAACGGTCACCAGGTGACCGGTCAACGTTCTGACCCGAGTGGAGCGAAAGCCGATTTCTTCGACCACGCCGTCACATCCTTCCACGACAATGCGTTCGCCGACGTTGAAAGGTGTGTCCATCATAATCATCACCCCGCCCAGCAGATTCTTCAGCGTATCCTGGGCGGCAAGCGCAAAGGCGATGCCACCGATACCCAGCCCGGCAAAAATGGCGGTCAGGGGTTTGCCGGACAATGCCCGCACCACATAAATAGATCCGACAATCACCACAACAAAGCGCGTGACCAATCGAACCACCTGGACAAAATTCAGATCCAGAAGGTTGTCGTCACGTTTAACATATTGATAAAGCTGGAGTTCCAAGATATCCAGCAGCCGATAAGCAAAGAAAAAGATGGCACCCGCGGTCAGACCCCCAATAATGGAATCTTTAATTTTAACAAGCGTTACCGGAAATGTTAATATTTCGCCGACGGCAAACAGCACAAACACCAGCAGCAAAATCCGGATGGGCCAAATGGCCGCCCGCAATACCATTCGCAGCCGGATATTTTTACCCGAATCCTTGAACAGCAAGGTCAGCTTTGTAAAAAACTGTCCGATCAGGTGGCTGATCATGAATACAATCAGAATCACGGCGAATATAAAAAAGTCCCCCCGCCAGTCGTATTGGAATATCCATTCGGGAAAAATTTCTGACTGTTTGGAAATCACCACGATCCCGGCAGTGATCACAATAGACAGTTTCAGCACCCGCTTTAACCGGTCAAATACCTGAAACGGAAAAGCACCCCTGAGATCATCAGACATTTGCAAAAACAGGCGATCCAGTATGGAAAGGCCGTAGAACGAGGCATACACCGCTGCCAGGGCAAAAAACAGGGCTTCCAAAAAATGGATTATCTTTGACAGGTTTTCCGGAAGCGACAACGGAAATTCGACAAACCGGATGAGCACCACGACTGAAGCAATCCGCAGGGGCGTTAACAACGACTGCAGCTGCCAGATTTCAGGCGTTTTCTGTCGGGATTGGGCGGAAAGAATCAACCGTCGGCAATATCGGACCATCCATTCGATCACAAAGAGCCCAAAAACAAACAACGTGAGCGATGCCAGTAGCTGAAGCGGATCATTCGCGGTCCCGATTTGCTTCAGCCAGGAGTACATCAATTGATAACCGCTATGTGCAAAATCCATTTTCATTTCCTTTGAAAAAACAAATGGTTAATGCATTCACCAACACCTTTCTTTCATGCGATTTTCACGCTTGCCCCAGGCACAAGAAATAGACACAAGTAAAATGCCTTTTCGTTATAGTCAGCTATGCAAGGTGGCATTTGGGACCGCCGATTCGGTAAAATTGAAAATTCCGGCGAGTTTAATAATTTTAAACTCTCAATTTAGGTTAATTCAACTTATTAGAACACACCTTCTATAATTATATAAAAAAAAAATGAAATCAAGACGGGTCTTCAAAGGTTTAACTGAAAATAACGAATCCTAATTAGAATGATTTGTCTCAATTTCTATTGCAGACACAAAAAATAACCATAAAGATGCTGGCTGTGATTCTGAGATCCAAAGTTCTCTGTGTTCTCTGTGATGAATTTTTCATTTTATTAATTACACATTCTTGGGGCCTGTAATTCTTTTTACCCCAACTTTTCCCCCAATCGGTATCCATACTGATTCACAACATAACATCTTATTATTTATCTATATTTTGCACAATGAAGCATGTCCCGGTTTGAGTCAAGGTAATAATTATTCCTGGTTATCCACTTCACTCAAGTTAGGCCGATCATCATACGGATGTCGATTTTTTCTGTCATTGCGAGGGAGGAACGACCGAAGCAATCTCCAGGAAAACGGGGAGATTACTTCGTCGTTCGTTCCTCTCTCCTCGTAATGAC
>JAQYVU010000049.1 GCA_030145385.1 Desulfococcaceae bacterium | reverse complement strand
CACCTGGGAATATATTATCAAGGACAGCGGGGTTAAACTGCTGATGGTTTCCAAGCCGGAAATCTATGAAAAAGTGATCAAATTTACCGAACGCATCCCCACGCTTGAGCATGTTTTTGTGATTGATGCCAACGGTGCAGGCTCGATGGCCGAACTGGAAAGCATTGGCGAAAAAAACCCGGTGGCTTCTGTAAAGCCAAAAAAGAACGATATCGCCGCCCTGATTTATACTTCCGGCACCACAGGTGAGCCCAAAGGCGTGCTGCTGTCCCACGGAAATTTCACCTCCAATGCCGTGGCCGGTAACCGGATATATCAGGATGTCTTAACCGCAGACTCCCGGAGTATTTCCATTCTCCCCTGGGCCCATTCATACGGCCAGACAGCAGAGCTGTATAACTGGATGCTGGTCGGCGGTTCCATTGGATTCATGGAATCGGTTGTCACCTTAGGCGATGACCTGGCCCTGATCAAGCCCACATTCATTATTGCCGTCCCCCGGGTATTTAATAAAATTTATGACGGGCTGTGGGCAAAAATGAATGAAACCGGCGGCGCAGCCAAGGCGTTGTTTGAAATGGGAGTAAACAACGCGAAAAAGAAACGGGAACTGGCAGCAGAAGGCAAATCCAATTTTATGGTTAATCTGAAAGTCGCACTGGCAGATAAAATTGTGTTTAAAAAAATTCGTGACAAATTCGGCGGCCGCTTAGAAGGAGCGCTCACTGCCAGCGCGTTGATGAATGTTGATATTTCCAATTTCTTTACCGACATCGGCGTTCCCGTGTTTGACTGTTACGGATTGAGTGAAACCTCGCCGGCGGTCACCATGAACTGCTTTTCCGCCTATAAAACCGGCAGCGTGGGCAAACCCATTGACAATGTAAAGGTGGTCATCGATAAATCTGTTGTGGAAGACGGCAGCAATGACGGTGAAATCATTGTGTACGGCCCGAACGTCATGCACGGATATCACAACAAACCGGAAGCCACACGGGCGACCATGACCGTGGACGGCGGTTTCCGCACCGGCGACCGGGGCCGGATCGACGAAGACGGCTACCTGTTCATTACCGGCCGGATCAAGGAGCAGTACAAACTGCAAAACGGAAAATACGTTTTCCCGGGTGCGATTGAAGAAGATATCCGCCTGCTGCCGAATGTGGCCAATGCCATGCTGTCCGGTGAAGGCAAGGGATACAATGTCTGCCTGGTGATTCCCGACTTTGAAGTGCTGGCCAAATACGCCGAACAAAACGGCCTGCCCACCGACCCGAACCAGCTGATTGAAAACCAGCAGGTAAAGGACATGCTGGCTGCTGAAATCAAGGCATCTTTGAAAAATAAATACGGCGGGTACGAGATCCCCAAAAAATTTATTTTCATAGCAGAAGACTTCTCCATAGAAAACAGCATGCTCACTCAGACCATGAAATTAAAACGGCGGGTAGTGTTTAAAAAGTATAACCAGGCAATTGAAGAACTGTACCAATAGATATATTATTTTACTCTTGCCTTAATCCCCTGATTGATAGCAATCCCGGGCCGGCATAACTGATTTCCGGCTCATTTGTTTTTAATTGTTATCTTCCTGATAATGGTACGGATTTAAATCGCCTGTTATATGCCGGCTGTGTCTTTAAGATGCAGCCGGCTTTTTTTCTTCAAGGGATCCCTCTTCCAGCAAACGCTTGATTCAAATCTCAAAAATGGTATTATATAAAAGTCTGCTCCGGACCGTGCCCTTCTAATTTAATAGAGGAGATCCTATGAAAACCCTGATTACAAATTACAACAACCCTCCCGGCGAGCACTGCGGCAGCACGGCAACACGAAATCTCCTTTACCACTACTGCGGCCTTGAACTCAGCGAATCAGTCATTTTCGGCCTGGGCGCAGGCATTGAATCCATGTTCATCAAGATCAATGCGCTTGATCCGGCCATCAGCATATTCGGGCGCAGCATCTCCATGGAAGCGGACGCACTGAGTGCACTGGGCATTGACTACCGGGAGCAGCCGGAGCTTGATAACAACAAAGCCTGGGAAGATGTCAAAAATGAAGTCATCGCCGGCCGGCCCACCATGCTCACCGGTGACATTTTTTTCCTGGACTACCGCAACTACAAGGTACGGTTTCCAGCCCACCGGTTTGTTTTAGTGGGATTTGATGATGAACAGGAAATAGCGTATGTGGCAGATCGTGTCGATCCGGAGCCGCAGGCCTGTTCCTACCGGGCCCTGGCTGAAAGCCGGCATCCGGCCACCGGAATCACAACGTTTAACCTGTGGGGAAAATTTTTTAATACAACCGTGACAAATTCCTTTGAACATGCCGCAATCCTCGCCCTTAAAACCTGCACGGCCCGGATGACGGGAACCGATACATCACAGGCGGATCTGATAAAATCAGTGACCGGGGACGATGCGGTCATTATTACCGGCATTGACGGATTATCAGAATTTGCCAAAGACCTGGTCCACTGGCACGAAAGAAAAGATGCCGCCAGCTTGGCGTCCTACAATTCCCAGTGCATTGAAAAGTTCGGCACCGGCGGGGGGAACTTCAGAAATTTGCATACCGGGTTCCTGCAATGGGCGACCCAGGTAATTCCGGATGTCGTCAACGCAACCCATGTCTCACTTGCTGCCGAGTCCGCCCGATGCTGGACGGAACTTTCAGATCTGCTTCAAACCGCATCAGGCAATCCTTATTCACCAGACATTTGGCTGCAGACTTCAGACAAAGTAATTGAAATCAGGGACATTGAAGCTGAACTTTTTACGTCTTTAAATAATTTACTAATTCAAGATAGCCCCGATCCTGTTGATTGAACCGGTTCTGCCTCATGAAGACCGGTCAAAGATCTCCCGAATTTTCTGTGCCAGCCGGTGTATGGAAAACGGTTTCTGGATAAAATCAATCTTTTTCCCATGAATTCTGCTGTCAACATTTGACTGCTCCGTATAACCGGAAATAAATACCAGCCGGATTGCGGGATAGCTTTGGATAATTTTTTCAGCCAGTTCCGGGCCGCCCATTTGGGGCATCACCATATCCGTCAGCACCATCTGAATCTGATCCGGTTTTTCTTCGATTCTTTCAAGCGCTTCAATGCCATTTTCGGCCTGAATAACCTGATATCCCAGATGGGTTAATGCCAGCACCGTCAACTCTCGGACGCTTTCTTCATCTTCGACAACCATTATGGTTTCTGAGCCCCTCACTGAATCAACCGGCGTGTTCCTGGCTGCTGACACATTCGTTTCGTCAAGGGCCGGCAGATAGATTTCAAATGCAGTGCCCTTACCCGCTTCCGAGCTTACCTGGATCAACCCCCTGCTCTGCCGGACAATCCCGTATACCGTGGAAAGTCCCAACCCGGTCCCCTTACCCGGTTCTTTGGTTGTAAAAAAAGGATCAAAAATCTGATCACGAATCTTTTCTGACATTCCCATACCGGTATCGGAAATACGGATCATGACATAATCACCGGGTTCAATGTCCGTATGAAAGGCCGCATGATGTTCATCTATCAAAAGGTTTTTTGTTTCAAATGTCAGACACCCCCCTGTTGGCATGGCATCCCGGGCATTGACCACGAGATTCATAATAACCTGCTCAATCTGCCCCTGGTCAGCCTTCACTGATTTCAATTGATCCGAATACAGCATGACAAGGTCAATATCTTCCCCGATCAAACGGCGCAGAAGCATTTCCATCCGGCTGATCAGGTTATTGATGCCGATAACTTCGGGACTCAATACCTGTTTGCGGGAAAAAGCAAGCAGCTGCCGGGTCAGTGATGCCGCCCGTTCACCGGCAGCCATGATCTGCCTTACTTTTTCAAAAACAGGATTAAACCGGTCCACCTCAGACAGAATGATTCCACTGTAACCGTTGATAATTGTCAGCAGATTATTAAAATCATGGGCAATACCGCCGGCAAGCAACCCGATGGCTTCCATTTTCTGGGATTGCCGCAGCTGCTCTTCAAGGGCTTTTTGTTCCGTGATATCTTTTTTTACCGCCAGAAAATTAATAATCTTCTTTTCTTCATTAAAAATCGGCGCAACAGTAGCTTTTTCCCAGAAGAATTCCCCGTCTTTGGTTTTATTATGGAATTCCCCTTCCCATACATTGCCGCCGGTAATAGTATCCCATAAATGCCTGTATTCCTCCGGCGATGTGTTGCCGGATTTCAAAATATTCGGATTCTGCCCTCTGATCTCGTCAAGAGTGAAACCCGTGATCTGTGTAAACTTAGGATTAATGTATTCAATTCTGCCATCGGCACCGGTAATCACGATTGATGCAGGACTCTGTTCAACTGCCTGAGAGAGCTTGATAATCTCTTTTTTAGCCAGTTTCCATTCGGTGATATCCAAAGCGGTAAAAATTGATCCTTTCGAAAAATCGGACGGATCGATGGCCGTCGAGCTGATCAGAACCTCAAGCAGTTCCCCATTTTCTCTAACCCAACGGGTTTCAACAATTCCGGTTCCTTTTTTCAAAATCTGATCATATTTGTCATCTCCCAAGGCCTCATAATCTTCGATAGACCGATAAAGAATACGGGATTTTTTCCCCACAAGCTCTTCCATTGTTCGACCGGTCATTTCACATATCTTCTCATTGACCCTTAACAGTGTTCTATCTGACCCGACATACCCGATTCCGGCAGGTGACGCTTTGAAAATACTTTTAAGAACATCTTCGGATTCCTTTCGTTTGGTGATATCTCTGAAAACGCCCTGAAGGTATAGCTTGCCGCTGATAGTGACCAATTGGGCTTTGATCTCCACCGGCACCCTTACCTTGTCAGACCTTAAAATTTCCGCTTCGCTCAGAGAAGACGGATGATTCTTTTCCGCATCCGCCTGGTGCTGTTTAAAAATTTCCTTGGCCTCGATCTTCTTTTCCGGAGGATGAAGCTGTGACTGGTGAAGGCCGATAATTTTTTCTACCGGCATTTTTAAAAGATCTGAAGCCGCAGGGTTTGCATCTACAATTTCACCGGTTTGTGTATCTGCAATAAATATCGCATCCGGGAAATTGTTAAACATGGCCCGGTGACGATGTTCACTTTCGATCAACGCGGCCTCTGCTGATTTTCGTTCGGTAATGTCATTATACACGGCAACAATTTCACCGCCAGGCAATTTATAAACCCTGTTTTCCCGCCACGATCCCGAATCTTCCGCATCCCGGTAAAGAGCCTCAGACAAATAACCGGGGTTGCCGTCAGTCCACACCCTTTGTAGCAATCCGAGCAGACCGAAGGCTTCAGCGCCCGGAAACACATCGGTTATGCGTTTGTTGATTACATCCGCCTGATCTTTTTGTTCGATCTCCTCTGCTTTTCTATTAAACTCTTTGAAAATAAAATTTTTCCCGTCATCAACCGCCTTATATACCGCGACACCGGATGCGCTGTTTTCAAAAAGATGCCGGTATCTTTCTTCACTCTCTTTCAGCGCCTTTCGCTCTTTTCCCCGAATATCTGACTGTTCATTACTGAACAGCGAATAGGCAATATCGCTGGCAAAATCAGCTATAAACTCCTGCTCATCCGGGTTCCCGACCAGTTTATGTTCTGAGTAAACAGTCAGAGTCCCGAAAACCCTTTTTCCGTATTCAAGCCGGCAGACCATACCATGCCCGTCACGATAATTTTTCGAAAACGGACAGTCCGCACATGACGGGTTTCGGTTATCAATGACAATGATACCCGGTCTTTTCAATGCCTCTGACACGCAATAGACAGTGTCGCCACGCATAATTTTTTCTTCTAAGGGTTTAAACGATCCATCGGTGCCGGCCTGAATCACTTGAATCATTTTTCCCTGTTCATCAGACAAATAAATCCAGGCATGCAAATAACCATTTATTTCCGTTAGCACTTGACATGATCTTTCAAGCATGCGGCTGACATCTGTTTCACGGGTAATCAGGCGGAAGGATCTTAAAACTTCATTTAACTGTTTTAACCGTTCATCAGCCGTTGACGGGATATGCTCGGCCATTGTTTTTTTCCTTGTCCTCAGCAGTCCAATGGAACTTGCAAATATTTTGTTATGTAAAAGATTCGAATTATTTTGAATTGTTGAGGTATCAATATAAACGGATTAAATGATATATGAAAGTATTTTTAACCGGTCTTGAGATCCGACCTTCAGGAACTCAGTCAGCACTGCCTCAAAGTGTCAAGCCCCTTGATGCCATTCTGATAGACTGCCACAATTATAAAATCATCCGTTTATTGTTGGATGGCATCGTAAAAAATCGCAGGATAGCGAACTTAACCGTTCCATATACAAGGGCAGTGTTTTTTTCAGGATTGAATATTTTCAAAAAACATAGTAATAAGTATTCGTTTCCAATCATATTTACATATCCGTTCAGGTTGCTCAGAATGAAAAAAACGGCATTTTTGATCATTGTTGTGATGATTTGCGCATGCTCCTGCGCCGACCCCGGTGATCCTGAAAAAGTGCTGGCCCGGGCCCGAAAATATTTTCAGCAGGGCGAATACGAAAAAGCACTGCAAGACCACATCTGGTTTCATGATAATGCGTTAAAGTACAAGCCGTCACTTTACGGCATCCGGATCACATTTGCATTACTTGACTGGATAGAACTGGGTCAAAAATACCCAAAAGCCCACAATGAATTAATCGATATACGGAACCGGAAAGCGGATCTGATAAAAACCAGACACGGCACCTTAGAACTGTTTCATGATGTTCAATCAATCAACAAGTATTTAAATGACCGCCAGAAAACAATTGATTTATACAAAGACATGACCGTTTGCGACTTTGAACTGGCAAAAAGATGCTATTGCGTGGCCAAAGAGGATTTAATCGTCTATCAGGAATTTGGACTCTGCAATCGGCTGATGGATGTTCCCATGTTCATTATCCGGGATATGAGACAAATTCTGGATCAAAACATCCAAATATATAAAACCAATCAATGGGCGGATGAAGCACACCTGGAATGGACCATTAAACATTATCTGAAAGAAGCGGAATTCACCCTGATCGTCCTGGTTAAAAACAAACGGTTTATCGAAGCGGACCGGTTTTTGGCTGAAGCGTCAGAAGGCATTGATATTGCGAGAATCAAATCAGGCCTGGCCGATCTGAAAAATAAATACATGACAAGTACATGAACATTTTACTTTTAAATTATGAATTCCCGCCCATTGGCGGCGGGGGCGGCAAAGCTGCATATAACCTGGCCAGGGAACTGGCCGGACTGGGTCATCAGGTGGATGTACTCACATCTAAAATAAACGGTCAGCTTTCAAAAGAAAGAATGGACGGATTTACCGTATACCGGGTGATAAGCTGGCGTAAAGGCATTCATGACTGCGGATTTCGCGGGGCATTTACCTATGTGCTTTTTGCAATTTTTAAATTTTTGCATTTAACACGAACAAATAAATATGATGTGATTCATTATTTTTTCGGATTGCCCACCGGATTTTTATCCCTGCTGCCCGGACCCCACAATAAAACACCATATTTTATCTCACTCCGGGGATCTGATGTTCCCGGTTATGATAAATACAATAAAAGTCTTCAGAAAGTTCACTGTTTACTGGCACCGTTAACCAGAAAAATCTGGAGACATGCCGAACAAATGATCGCTGTAACCAACAGCCTGAAAGAAATCGCCCGTTTGACCGCCCCTTTACAAAAATTCCATGTGGTTCCAAATGGGGTGGAATCAATTTTTTTAAAGGTTTCCTCTTCTGCCGCCCAGAACAAACAGGATATGAAATTGATTTCAGTTGCAAGACTCATTGAAAGAAAGGGAATCCATCATATTTTGTTTGCGTTAGCAGAATTACAAGATCCCGACATTTACCTTCTGATAGTTGGATCAGGGAGTTTCGAGGCAGAACTTAAGAAAATATGCAAAGATTTATCATTAGAAAGGGTGGTCACTTTTTACGGTTTTTGCGATCCCCAGATGCTTCCCGGTCTCTATGCCGAATCGGATGCCTTTATTCTTCCATCACAGGCCGAAGCCTTTGGCAATGTTTTCGCTGAAGCCATGGCTTGCGGGCTACCGGTGATCGGAACCAATATCGGCGGGATTCCCGACCTGGTCGGCAAAGAAAACGGCATTTTAACAAAGCCGGGGGATATAAATCAATTAACGCATGCGATCGTTACGCTGAAAAAATCGCAAAAGCTGCGAACGCAGATGCAGATTGCAAATCGGGAAAAAATAATTGAACAGTACAGCTGGAAAGGTGTTGCCCATCAGCACATCACCCTTTATCAGGAGAAAAACCCCATTTAACCATCATGATCTACCTGTTACCTGAAATATATCAAATGAGAAAAAACATTCGATCTCCGAGAAGAGACCTGGATCGCTTGCGTTTAAATCTGCTGCAAAAGCAAATCCGCAACATATATGAAAACGTGCCTTTTTATCGGGAGACATTTCAAAGACTAAATATCGTTCCCGATGATTTTAAAACGCTGAATGACCTACAAAAACTTCCAATAATTACAAAAGAAGATATTCGCAATAATGGGAAAAAGTTTTTTAACGAGAAAATAAATTTAAAAAAATGCTTTCACAGCTTTTCAAGCGGATCAACGGGAGAACCGTTTAAGAGCTATTTTGATTTAAAAACCTGGATAAGAAAAAAGTACCTATCAAAATTAAGGGCAAGATTCTTCTGCGGGATGAAACCGGGGGAGAAGATTGTTATCCTGGGTGCCCAGTCAATAGAAACTTTTGAAAGAACAAACAGCAAATGGTATTTTCAAAGTTTACTGCCAATGGTTCTGTTCATTTCAATTTTTGAAGATATCGAAGAAGTATTTTCAAAAGTTAATACTTTTAAACCCCAAAATATGTATGGCCCACCAAGTTTTTTCCTGAAACTGGCCCAAATAGCGGAAAAGAAAAAAGTAAATTGTTTTTATTTAAAAAAAATTTTTACAAGTTCAGAGTATCTTGAAAAATCAGTTGCTGAGTATATCCGATCAGCATTTCAAGTTGAAATGTATGATATCTATGGTTCTGTCGAATTTAAGGAGGTTGCGTGGGAATGCCAAAATCACAACGGGTATCATATCAACGAAGATGAGGTCATTTGCGAAATATTAATGGAAAATAAACCGGTTTGCGAAGGTGAGCTCGGAAATATTGTTTTAACGGATCTAAGGAACATTGCACACCCGCTCATCCGATATCAAATCAAAGATACGGGGGTATTGATTAAAAAAAAATGCGACTGTGGATGCTCTTTCTCTTTAATGATGCCCTCGGGAGGCAGATCCACAGATTATATTCAACTACCTGACGGTATGCGTTTAACAGCATATCAACTTGAAGATTCAATCGAAAGAATCAAAGGAATCATTCAATATCAGATTGTTCAAACAAACGAAAAACTAATAATAGTCAATATTATATGTCGCAATTTTCAGAACGATACGACTTCAGTGCAAATAACAAAAAATTTAAATGTTATTACAAAAGGATTAATGCAGGTTAAAGTTCGATTTCAAGACAGTATCGCTGCTGAAGAGAATGGAAAATTTAAAACTGTTAAAAATTGCATCAAAACGCCAAAGTCTATTAATTCCGAAAGCCGACTACCTATATTGCGGGAAAATCAATGAAGGTTCTGGTCTTGGGAGCGACTCAACAGGCGGGTATAACAGCTATTCAAGCGCTGGCTATGGGGGGATGCGAGGTAATCGGATGCGACAATCGCAAGCTTCCATTCAATTGTTATTCAAAATACTTACGTTCATTTCACCTTTTACCGCCATGGGATCACGAAGCTTTTGGTGATGCGTTTTTCAAAATACTTCTGCATACAAAACCTGATGTTTTGTTAACAATTTACGGTACCGCATGGGTTGTTAAAAACAAAACAAAAATCGAGTCAATTTCGAATGTTCTTGTTCCCGACCTTATGGGGTATCATGCAGCGTATGACAATTTCAAAACTATTCAGGAATGCATCAAGCTCGGCATCAGTTGTCCAAAAGTATTCTCGGAACAAGAGGCGTTAGAAATGCTCTGGAAAAACAAAATCAACCGCGAAAATTTGACATATATTGTCAAGCCCAGAAAGAATATGGGGGGGTCGCGTGGCGTGTGTTTTGTAAATAATGCAGATCAACTTATAAAAGCAAAAAGAAGTATTGAAAATTTTTACGGCACAGCTTTTATCTCTGAATACATCCCCGGGAAAACTCGAAATATGAGGACCGTTAATCTTCTTTTTGATAAAAAGAGCAGGCTTGCTGCTTCTTTTACGACTAAAAAAATACGGCAATACCCTAATAAAGGAGGCACAACTGCCCTCAGTATAAGCACCCGGGACTTTAGACTGGTAGAAATGGTTATGCCTTTTTTCCAGAAATTTAACTGGCAGGGAGTGGCAGAAGCTGAAATTAAAATTGACGCCAGAGATCAAAAACCCAAATTAATTGAAATTAACCCGAGATATTGGAGCTATATCGGTTTCCCCATACAATGTGGAATTAATTTCCCTTTATGGTCCTGCTACCTGGCCACAACCAGAAAATATGAATATCAGCGTTTTTCAGGCTATGCTGATGGGCATAAATACATTAATACCCTTAAATACGTTAAGTCAGCTATAGAAGAAATTGTCCAGAGTCAGTCGAAATCCAAAACATTGCAAAAATTTTTTTTGGAACTAAAAGGGAAAAAACAGACCAATCATATCCTGAGAGATGATTACTGCTTAAAATTTGCTAAATCTATTTTTGAATTAAATTCTAAAATAAGGCGCAAACACAATTCAGATATTTGGGATTAAAATCAATTCTTAAAATTCATTTAAAAAACAGGAATGGCCCAGCGGAAAGATTGATGACTAAATCAGCGAACATTAAGTTTATATTAAATTTCACTCCCAGCGGGATGATTCCGACAAAAACCATGACACCGCATGTCCCGGTTCAACCGGAAGAAATTATTCAGCAGGTCGCTGAAGCTGCTGAACTCGGAGTCAATATGGTGCACCTTCACGCCCGTGACCCTGAGACGGAAGAACCGACTTATCAAAAAGAAATTTATGGCAAAATCATCAGCGGGATCCGAAAACATCACAAGAACCTGCTTATCGGTGTATCAACAAGCGGAAGAAGCTTTAATGACTTTCAAAAAAGATCCGAATGCCTCGAGTTGACCAAAGACGCCAAGCCGGATTTTGGAAGCCTGACACTGAGTTCGTTAAATTTCAATAATCAGGCGAGTATCAACTCTCCGGAAATGATCCAAAAGCTTGCGGCAAAAATGCTTGAGTCAGGTATTAAGCCGGAGCTTGAAGCGTTTGACCTGGGAATGATCAACTATGCAAAATATTTAATCCGCAAGGGGCTGATCAAAGCGCCGTATTATTTCAATTTGATTCTGGGAAACATCGCATGCGCGCAGCCGAATATGCTGAATCTGGGATTAATGATCAACGAATTGCCGAAAAATTCCATATGGTCCGTCGGCGGCATCGGTGACTGGCAGTTACAGATGAACACGATGGCGATTGTCTCCGGCGGAGGCGTCCGTGTGGGACTTGAAGACAATATCTATTTTGACCAGGAGAGAAGCCGACTTGCTTCAAACACGGATTTACTGAAACGGATTCTTGCAGTTGCCGAAGCACTGGGCAGACGCCCCTATTCTCATTTGGAGGCCAGAAAAATCCTATTGGGGAAATCATCAGGCGAGTGATGCAAAGACAATGATTGACTTAAAAAAATACCTGATAAAATATCGCTACGGCCATTTTCTGCGTATTTTTTTTGATATATTATCCAAATTCGGAATCCGCATCACATTCTATTATACTTTCCGGGAAATGATTTCTTTAAAAAAGCCACAACCCCCTTCCATTAAATTTAAAAATCTTAAAATCAGTTGCTGGGGACCGGAAGAAATAAAAGCAATGGCGTTAATTCCCGGCCGAAAATTCTCTGAAGAAAATCTTCTCAAAAGACTGAAGGAAGGGCAAAAATGCTTCGGGGTGATAAAAGAAAATGAAATTATCGCATTTACCTGGTGCAATTTTAAGGAAATGACTTTTGGATGGCATCGGACGCCACTTAAAAAAAATGAAGTGTACATTTACGACGCATTTACCCTTATTGAATATCGGGGCAAAGGGATTGCCCCTTTTCTTCGTTATAATTGTTACAAAGAACTGGCAAAAATCGGCATGAAAAATCTATATAGCCATACGGATTATTTCAATACACCGGCCATGAACTTTAAGCTCAAACTCAATGCAAAAAAAGAAAAATTAAGTCTCTACGTGGTTTTTTTCACTAAATGGCCGTTTCATTTTATTCTAAAAGATTATCAAAAATGAAAATAAATAAAATCCCACAACAATTTCTTGAAGAATTTCAGCGGCTCCTGCTAAAAGACAAGCGCTCGGAACTTCGGGCATATCATGCGATCCGTCATTTTAAACGCTCCGGCCAAATTTTTCCGTTCAAACCCCAGTCCATTCAAATCCAGACCCATTCATTTTGCAATGGCCGCTGTCTGTACTGCCCATATCCTGAGATGAGCCATAAACTCGAACAGGGTAAGATGAAACAAAATATTCTTTTTAAAATAGCTGATGAAGTCATGAAATGGAATACACTTCATCAGGTCATGTTCATGCTTCAGAACGAGCCCATGCTGGATAAAGATTTTTTTAAAATTATCAAATATTTTAAAGATCTTAACCCACATATCATCCTTGCCACAGTAACAAACGGGACCTTGTTAACTCCATCGGTCATTAACCATATTATTGACGGGAGTTTGGATAAACTGGTGATCAGCCTTGATGCATTTTCCAAACACACCTATGAGAGGCTCCACCCCGGGTTTTCATTTAACAGCATACTGGACGCGATTCATCTGCTTTCCCGGCTGAAGGATAATCGTTTATCAGTGGAATTGAGTTTTGTGGACACCAATCAAAATCATGGCGAGCTATCGGAGTTTATAAAGTTTGCCCGAAAAAACCGTATGGGTTGGAGGGTGAGTCACTTGCTAAACCGTGCAAATAACGTTCAAAACTACAACGAATTTCGTTTATCCCAATTGACATGGAAATCATTAAAACTTCGGTTGATATATAAATATTTTTACCAGGCCTGCTCTCTTCCGTTTAAAAACATGAGTATTTTATTTAACGGTGATGTCGTATTGTGCTGCAATGACTGGCACCGAAAAAGTGTAATTGGAAATGTAAACAGTGAATCAGTTGACCGGATATGGAACGGAGAAGCGATGAATCATCTGCGGAAAGATATCGTGGAAAAAAGATATCACGAAATACATACCTGTTCTCAGTGCACGCTTGCACAACTCAGCGTGTAATTTCATTTTCCACACAAAAGCGGACATGCCGGTGGACAGACCCTTAATCTGTAATTGTTTTTCAGCACTTCTTGCGCCCACCCTCATGACCGAGGCGATGCTGAAAGCGGTGGATGGAATGGAGAACATCCAAATCGCAGTTCGTAAACAATACCCCGGAATTGATAACTTGCCAACATCATGTTATCGATGTTTTCAGATTTAAATTTTTGAAAAATTCAGACTCAGCGAAAAAATGATGAGAACCTTAAAAACAAAGACAACACCATGAGCCAGACAACCAAGCTGTTAAACACTTTAAAAAAATGCCTCAAAGCCAAAGGAATTACTTACCGGCAGCTCGGCGAAGCAATGGAACTGAGTGAGGCCAGTATTAAACGGCTTTTTTCCGAGCAGACGTTTTCCTTAAAACGCCTGGAAGAGATCTGCAATATACTGGATTTGAGTTTGTACGACCTCGCAAAAATAAGCGTGGACGCGGAAACCGGGCCCAGCGTGCTGACAGTTGCGCAGGAAACCGTATTATCGGGAAACCCCAAATTACTGGTTTATTTTTATCTGCTGTTAAACGGACGGTCGCCGGACAGTATAATAAAGGATTATGAGTTTTCCAAAGAAGAATCCTTGCAGTTTCTTTTGGAACTCGACCACCTGAATCTCATTGAATTGTACCCGGACAATAAAGTCCGCCTCCTCACTCAGAAGAACATTACCTGGCGAAAAGGCGGGCCGATCCGGGAAAAGTATGAAAAAGTGATCAAAGAAGAATTTTTAAGAGCCCCTTTTGATCAGCATGAACAACGGCTGCGCTTTGAAACCGGAAAACTGTCAGACGGTTCACAATCCGTGATGCTGAAAAAAATTGACCGCCTTTTAAAAGAATATTATGAATTAACGGAGATCGACAAGGCACTTCCCCAGGAAAAAAGCCATAACACCGGAATGATGATTGCTTTCCGGCCATGGATTTTTTCAATGCTGAAGGATTTCAAACGCTGATGCTGCGCACAAGCTTGTGAGAAATCCGGGCTGGGGCTATTTCGCAGCAGCACCTAAGGGCGCATACCCGGCGGCCTGGGCCCCTTTGATATCAATGCCGTTTATCTGAAAACCGGATCGCAGGTTTTCTATATAAATTTTATTTTCCTTCACCCAGCGGCGCATTAAAATATGCCCGCCCAGTCGGTATTTTACCCGCCATGCCCGGTTTTTTCGATATGCGCTAAGCGCCCGTTTGAGGCTGTAAAACCGGTTCATTTGATTGACAATGGCCATCTGCATGTCATAGGCAGAACAATTTTCAGGTTTTACAATCACATGCATACCGTCATACTTGTTCCATTGCTGATGGATGATATTCTTTTTATTTTCCGTAAATGAACGGGTTCCCGGAAACGGGGTTACCGAAAAAATCTGTATCGTGTCGATATCCGCTTTAATGGCATAATCAACAATATTTTGGGCAGCCTCCGGTTTATCGGAACTGTCGACCACAAACATCCCGTGAATGCCGATATTATGCTGATGAAGATTCTCCACGCATTTTTTAATGGCATCGACCTGGTGGGCCTTGCCATATTTTTTTAAGGTCTCAGGATCTACGGATTCAATCCCCACATAGACGATCCGACACCGAGTTTCCTGCATCAAGCCGAGCAGTTCTTTGTCTGAAGCAGCTTCGACACACATCTGGCCGGACCACCGTAAGGGCACGGCATCGGCCTGGATCATCGCCCGCAGCAGCTTTTTGGTCCGAACAGAATTTGCGCAGAAATTGTCATCACCAAAACAAACACTCCGATGCTTTACCGCATGTAATTCAGCAATGACCTGTTCCTTGCTCTTAAAACGATACTTTCTCCCAAAAACAGAGGTAACACTGCAAAATGAGCAATCATGGGGGCAGCCGCGCGAAGTGGTTATGATCGGCGGAATATTGCCAGGACTAACATGGGTCGAAAGCCTAAAATCGGGAGACGGCAGGGATTTATAGTCAACAAAATCAGACGGGCCGGTATAGTGAATGGTCCCGTCAGGCCGCTTAAATACAATTCCCTTCACGCTTTCCGGGGAAATTTTATTTTCAATGGCACCTAAAAGCTCCGGCAATGATACTTCCCCCTCGCCCAGCACGGCAAAATCACAATGCGCTATGGCTTCTTCCGGCATAAACGTCACATGGGGGCCGCCCATGACAACTGTTATATTTTTGCTTTTCAGATGATCCGCCAGCAGATAGGCCTCTTCGATGGTACTGGATAATGAACCGATGCCGACAACATCGTATTTTTCCAATTGCTTTTCTTCTTCACCGGACATCGAATGAATAAATATCTCACATGAGTATCCAAGCTTTTTCAATACAGCGCCCAATGTGGCAACCCCGGCGCGCGGAAGGTAGGTTCGGCTGTAAACATGAGTGGATCTGGAGATGGCTTCGACAAGAGCGACTTTGAGATGCGGCATTTAAAAAGATCCTTTTTAGGCAATTGTAAAATGCCATGGCATGAAGTCAGATTGTCCATGGATATCGGATTCTACTAAATTATATACCGCAAAAAAACAAGACAAAACCATCAAGTATTGAATTTCACGACCTATCGTCTTAAAAAGACTATTCTTATTTTGAATAGTTAAAATTAATTTCTTGTGTGTTTTGAAATTTTTGATAATACATAGTGATATTTAACAGCAGAAATTAATTAAAGACGATCTCTTTCTACTTCAGACAGCGACCCTATCCATCTTTTAGGAGGAAATTAATGAAGCAGGTTATCAGTATCAGTCTTGGCTCAAGCAATAATGATTATGAATTCCAGACAACCTTTCTAGGCCAGAAATTTAAGATCAAACGTATCGGCACCAACGGCGATTATGACAAGGCCGTGGATTTGCTGGTCCAGCTGGACGCTGAAACGGACGCTTTTGGTCTCGGCAGTGTAAAGTTGCCGTCCCCTAACAAGAATAACCGCCTGATCAATATTGCTTCAAGTATTCTTGATTATGTCCGGGATGATTCGGTAAAAATTGCCAAATTACGATCACGACTTCAAACGCCTGTAACAACTGGGGATCACCTGATCAATGTTGCCTATGAATGGGCGATCCGGTCACTTCAGTTTGAACACACCGGATATTTTAACAACGCCCGCGTGCTGTTTCTTTCCGGAATGACCCACTATCGCATGGCCGGGGTGATGGCAGAATATACGGAAAACCTGACCTTTGCCGATCCGGTCATCGAAAACGGTATTTCCAAATTCATTCATTCTTTCAAAGATTTAGAGCTTTATGCCAAAGGCGCCCATGATATTTTAAAATGGGTACCGAGCAAGCGCCTGACGTCTTCGGCGATTCCGCTCAAAAAATGGAATACGCATATTTTGCGCAAGGCCATGCAAAAAGCCCAGATTATTGTAGTTCCCTATCACAATTTTTATGATTATGTTGGCGACTGCACGCCCGAAGAACTGGGCGGTAAAACCATTATCACCACCACCGCCTATGATGATCGGATTGAATTTTTAAAGAATCAGGGCGTTGATGTAATTATTGACACCACGCCCAAATTATTAAAACGGGTCGTGGGCGTTAATGTCCAGGAAGCGCTGGTCATCGCCGCTCTGGGCAAAAACCAACACCAGATCACTGACGAAGAGATGCTGGAACTAATGAGCAGCACCCAGACCGGGCTGCGCCCAAGACTTGTCTATCCGTCCGGCGAGCCCAAACAGATAACCCGGTTTGCGTTTGTCATTCATCCCCTGTCCCAGGAACAGTTCAAACTGGAAAAAACCGTCAAACCGTTTATCAATATCCCCGGGGCGGTAGACGCGGTGGAAAAGGTGGTCGCGTATGCGCCACCATGGGTTTACTCCAAGGTAACCGGAATCAAATCTCCGGCCGGCGTCGAGACGGAGGGATGGCTGATTACCGTCGGCGGCACCCCGAAACAAATGATGTCCCATTCACCGGAATTTACGTATAAACGCCTGCTGATGGCCGCAAGGATGGCCAAACGACTGGGCGCGCAGATTATGGGACTGGGTGCGTTTACCAAGGTCGTCGGCGATGCCGGCGTCACAGTGGCCAAAAAAGCCGCCATTCCCATCACCACGGGAAACAGCTACAGCGCTTCAGGTGCTTTATGGGCGGCTGCGGATGCCGTCCGCCGGATGGGCCTGATTGAAATCGATGACGGTAAGAAAATAAAAGGCAAAACCATGGTATTCGGTGCCACCGGTGCCATCGGATCGGTCTGCTGCCGCCTGCTGGCAATGGCGTTCGATGAAGTCTACCTGTGCGGCCGCAACATTGTAAAACTGATGGCCTTAAAAGAATCCATCTTAAAAGAAACCCCGAAAGTCAAACTCCATACCATCGTCAACCCGGATAAATACTTAGAGGACATGGATGTCATCGTCACCGCAACATCCGGTATGGGCAAAAAAATACTGGATATTACCAAGGTAAAACCCGGTTGTGTTATCACGGATGTTGCCCGGCCGCTGGACCTGTCTCCGCAAGAGGTGGCCAAGCGCCCGGATGTACTGGTGATCGAATCCGGCGAGATCCTGCTGCCCGGTGACCCGAAAATGAAAGATATCGGCCTGCCGCCCAAGGTCGTCTATGCGTGCCTGGCGGAAACCATTGTACTGGCTTTAGACCGCCGCTTTGAAGTCTTTACCATCGGCCGTGATATTGAATGGGAAAAAGTAAAATCCATTTATAAAATGGGTTTAAAACACGGCATGAAACTGGCCGCCATTTCAGGCGTCAACGGCGTGTTCACGGATGAAGACATAGAAAAAGTCCGGGATCTTGCGATCGAAGCACGGGAAAAAAATAAAACCGCCAAAAAAAAATAATTACTTATCATTCTCAGCTTGACAAGGGGCAGCCACAAAAGTGGCCCGCCCCTTTTTTTATGAATAATTCAGCACATACTTATAAATAGTCATCGAACGGAAAGTCTGATTTTGCGTAGAGTTGGGTTGAACCCTGTCTTTTTTTTGTTGGGTTTCGTTCAAGCACTAACTACAAAAAATTTATCAATACATATTCCAACCGAACCATGGTCTTTTCCCATTTAATGATTAATGTAATTATCAGTGTCAGGTAAAGGATGGAATATCGCAAGATTGCGCTGCCTTTTTTTGTGCCGACGAGGCACGATCTGAGTGTGCTGTGCGAATAAAGTCGTAACGACACAGGCGCGAAAAATGGCAAGCAGGATTCGTCCGTTCAGAGTTGACGCGACACTATATACAATAGAAAATGCAACGCCAGGCCAGAACTTTTGGTGCCTGGCTTAAACTTTCGACCGGTGTAACTGAAATGATAATTCAGATACTGTAAACCATCTGTATCACCGATCAATTGGAAAGAACGAAATTGGAAAGTACGAATATGGAAAAAAAATTTCCTGAAACGCAGTCTGTATTTAAAAAATGTCCGAGTTGCGGGTTTGAATGGAATAACCGTGAAAATCTTCTCAGTGATCCTGATGTCGAAATTGTGGGGTATCAGGTTAATTATATACGACCTTCGGCCGGATATTTCTTATTTAACCACTCCTGCAAAGGGACATTTTCGGTTCAGGCAGACTATTTTGAAGACCTGTACGATGGCCCCGTTTTTACAAAATGTGCCGCATGGAGCCATGAATGTCCTGACTATTGTTTACGCAGAGATGATTTAAGGCCATGCCCCATTCATTGTGAATGCGCATATGTCCGGCAAATTTTGCAAACCATCAAAAACTGGCCGAAACTCCGGGATTCAGGCAGCTGTTATTAGCCCCGGATGTCCGGGAGCGGGAAAAAACCGTTCACAAAGATGACAGGCATACAAAAAATGATTACTTTATTTTGGACGTGAAAAAATATAAGTGCTAATGTTTTTCATCGTTCTGCCTCCACAAACCCTTTATCCGGACTTTCCGGGTAAAGGGTTTAATTTATTGAAGACCAGACTGATCTTTTATACTGCAAGAAACCGCACTATAAAAAAATCATATGTGAACAAAAATCTAACCCGGAACCCGGCTTTCTCACAGGCTGAAATAATCCGGATTCACCAGCCTCAAACGGCTGGTCAGCTGGGAAAAAGAGGTTTGCAAAAAAAAATTTAATGCATTAAAAATATTAATTATATGCCTTTGATAACAAAAATCACTTCAAATTTAAAATAAACGGAAAACAGGTATAGAAAGACACCTCGTGCACAATGGGAAAAAAATAAAAAAGCCGCGACATCACGGCTGAATTTTCAGACTGCCGTCATTTATGTGCATAAAAACACATTATTTTAAGGAGGCGCTATGAAACCTTTCCATGAGCTGAAAAAATTAGAACCGGGGCTTGAATACTTAGGAATCCGGAATATCAAAAAAGCACACTGGAATTTATGTTCTCCCAAGCTGTATGAGCTGGCGACAAAAAGAGGCGAAGGGGTCATGTCCCACCTGGGTCCCCTTATCATTGTCAGGCCAAAACAGTCCCCGATCAGTACGGGACGGGCACCGAATGACAAATTTATCGTCAGAGATAAAAATACGGAAAACAAAATCAACTGGGGAGATGTCAATATCGCATATGCCCCTGAAAAATTCGATTATATTTTTGAACGCCTCAAAGCCTACATGCAGGACCGGGAATTGTTCATCCAGGATGTTCATGCGGGTGCTGATGAGAAATACCGCCTGGCCGTCCGCGTGATTACCGAATATGCCTGGCAGTCCCTTTTTGCCAGAAACCTCCTGATCCGAATCCGGGACCGCAGCCAGCTGCCCGGGTTTACACCGGAATTCACAGTAATCGCCATGCCCAAATTCATGGCAAACCCGCAGCTGGATGACATCCATTCCGAAACCTTTATCCTGGTCAATTTTACCAAAAAGCTGGTCCTTATCGGTGGGACTTACTATGGGGGTGAAATCAAGAAATCCGTATTTACTGCATTAAATTACATCCTGCCCCAGAAAAACGTTTTGTCCATGCACTGTAGCGCCAATGTGGGAGAAAAAGGCGATACCGCACTGTTGTTCGGTCTTTCCGGAACAGGAAAAACCACCCTTTCTGCTGACCCGAAACGCGCATTGATCGGGGATGACGAGCATGGCTGGAGTGATAACGGAATTTTTAATTTTGAGGGCGGCTGCTATGCAAAAGTGATCCGGCTCTCAAAAGAAGCGGAACCTGAAATTTACGAAACTACCCGGAAGTTCGGCACCATCCTTGAAAATGTGGTGTGTGATGAGGAAACCCGGTATGTGGATTTAAATGATGACAGTATCACGGAAAACACACGGGCCGCTTATCCTCTGACACATCTCGACAACATTGTAAGAAAAGGAGTGGGAGGCCACCCGAAAAATATCATCTTCTTAACGGCAGATGCCTTTGGCGTGCTTCCGCCGATTTCAAAGCTCACGCTGGACCAGGCAACCTATCATTTCCTTTTGGGCTATACGGCAAAAGTTGCCGGTACCGAAGAAGGTGTGACGGAACCCAAGGCAACGTTCAGCACCTGCTTTGGCGCACCGTTTATGCCGCTGCACCCCAGCGAATATGCCAAGCTGCTGGCCAAAAAAATCGAACAAAATAATGCCCGCTGCTGGCTGGTCAATACCGGATGGACCGGCGGCCCCTATGGTATCGGAGAACGCATATCCATAAAACACACCCGTGCGTTACTCAATGCCGCTCTTGGCGGGCTGCTGCATGATGCCGAATACATACAGGATCCGTTTTTCTGCCTCAGTGTTCCGACTTCCTGTCCCGGATTACCGTCAGAAATACTGATGACCCGAAACACCTGGAAAGACAAGGATGCTTATGATGCAAAAGCCCGCCATCTGGCGGGTCTGTTTACAAAAAACTTTAAACAGTATGAAAATTTTGTCTCAAGCCAGGTGTATTGTGCCGGGCCGACAGTATAGAGAGAAAGTATATAGACTGAAGACTGAAGACTGAAGGCGGAAGGTGAAAGGTGAAAGGTAGCCAAACAGTTATTCGACCGCTGATGACTTTCCAAATGCAAAATATCTAAATCTAAAATAGATCTGTTTTTTCTTTTCAGCGATGAAATATCTGATCACTCTTTCATCACTGAAAAGAACCGCTTCATTTATATCCAAACCCGACAAAATCTACATAAAATCTATAATATCAAATTTTTATTTTTTCTCCCGCATAAATCAGGTAAATCGAACGCATAAATCAGGGTTTCCCTGATTGACGGAAACGTTAATTTTGTCTAAAAAAAGAACATTCGGGGAGAGGGGATTTTTTTTCGCTTTATCGCGAACACCGTTCAAGGTAATAATTAAGGATTATTGCCTCATTTCTTATCTCATCAGTTTAACAGCGATTTCCCATCCAGACAACAAAATCATCATTATCAAGTAATTAAGCATAAACGGATTCAGGGGGAGAAACCAAATGAAGAAGAACCATCTATTTTTATTGGCCGTCACTTTTATACTTTTCACCGTAACCACGGTTTATGCCGGTGGAGATGACCCTCCGCCGCCAGCCGATCCCCAGATCTTTGACTGCTATGTATCCATTGGAGACAGTTTAACTCACGGTTTCCAGAGTGGTGCAGTTGACGAAACCCGTCAGCCAACGACTTACCCGAACCTGATTGCCGCTAAAATGGGCACTGAATTTAACCAGCCCCTGCTCAAGTTCCCGGGCTACCTGATTAATATTGAAGATGTGTTAAAAGGCAATATTGCCTGGTATGAATATTATTATCCCCTGGTCGGCGGACAGCGCGTCGACGGCTATGATGACCAGACCGCACTGCACAACTTCGGCATCACCGGTTCTGAAGCGCACAACGGCCTGAACACAGGCGGCGATGAAGGCGGGTTCTTCAAACTGGTTCTTGGAAAAGACGGCGCACCCCAAGTCAATCAGGCGCTGGACCGGAATCCCACATTCGTCAGCTTCTGGCTTTGCAACAATGATGTACTCGGCTCAGCGCTTACATGTGATGTTGGCGCCCTGACCCCTTTGGCTGACTTCAAAAGAGACTTTGGCGCATGTGTTAACGCGATTGCCGCCAAAAGTTCCGTTCAGGGCGCGGTTCTACTGAATGTGCCGAATGTCACCACGATTGCTTATCTCAAGGAAGTGAATGACCCGAATTTACCGGCCGGTTCTTTAAATCCTTTCTGGATGGCCCGTGCCAGTGCCAGCATGATGCTGACCCCATCCGATATCGCGCTGATTCAGCAGCGAACCGATGAAATCAATGAGGAAGTTGAATATGTCGCCATGGCAAATAATTTTGCCTTTGTCGATGCCAATGCACTTTTTGATGGTATCAAACAATACGGGCACAATTTAAAAGACGGCTACGGCAATGCCACCGGCCAGACCATTTCCGCAGATTATCTTGGCGGTCTGTTCAGCCTAGACGGTGTTCATCCGTCAGTTACAGGCCAGGCGGTTGCAGCCAACCTTATCATTGAAGAAATCAACATGACTTACGGAGAAAACCTTTCACCGGTAAATGAAGTGGCTGCAGCGGCTTCCGACACATTGCTGCAAAACCCGGTTGACCCGAGAGACCTGATTGACGGCTGGGTCGCGGATGCCATCTACTTTGTGGTTGAACTTTTCATGTAAATGAAATTTTTAAATATAATTTTAATATAAAAAAGCTGTGCCGGCTTGTCTGCACAGCTTTTTTATTATACTCTAATTTGAGCCTTTAAAAAACCCTATGGGATTTTTAAGTTCACCATTTTAAAATGACGGAGCAAAGCAACGCGTCTATGAAAAACAAATCCGCTAAAATATTCACTATTCTTCTGGTTATTTTGTTTGTATCGTTTATAGGTGCCGCAACTTACATCCTGCTTGATCAGGACAAACACCCCCCGGCACCTTCTGCCGATATAAAAACATCAAATCCGCCTATAGCGCCAGACAGCCTCAACACGCTTTCTGCCTCGCCGGATTTACCCCAAAAGACTTCAGACCCAATAGCGCAAGCCGGCGTGACGACGGAACCTCCGACTGCCAAATCTGAAAAGCCTGAACCGCGACAAGTGCCCAGACAGTTGACTGAAGAACAAAAGGAGGAAAACCGGCGTGAGATCTCACGAATGGCTGAAGCGTTGCCGGACAATATGTGGGTCCCCAAAGACCCGACAGTCGGATTCAGTCCTGAACGCGGTGAAAAACTCCGAAAATCCATAGAACTCAGTGACAAAATAAGAAAGGAAACCGCGTCCCCGGAAGAACAGACGGATTATTATTCATTCAAACTCAAGGAAACCACCGATAAAATTGAACTGATCCGGTATATCGCCCGGCGGACCGAAGAACTCTCGGCTCAGACCGGCACTGAATATCTCACCCAAAGCGATATTGACACGGGCGAAGGACGAATTGAAGAACTTGAACAACTTGCCCGGGAATTTGAACAAAAACTTTTACAAATAAATCCGCCCGCAGAGTAACATAAAAAATTCAAAAAAAATGCAACAGGTGTATAAAAAATGGTAAAATCCTTCAAATTATCCGTTGTTATCCTCTGGCTTGTATGCATCCATTTTTTTATTTCATCTGCTTTTTCACAGAACCTTGAAACAATTACACCGCCTTCCGCCACATCCATCACTGAGCAGTATTACCGGTGGATCGAAACGGGCAAGGCCGCCATCCCGGAGCTGAAAGAAGCACTGAACAGTGACAACTGGCGCATGCGGACCCACGCCCTGCTTGCAATGGGTAGAACCGGAGATGCGGCACTGACGCCGCTGGTAATTGATCGATTAAACAATGATCCGAATACGGCTGTAAAAAACTGTGCCGTCATGGCATTGGGCGACCTGAAAGAAACTTCCGCCGTACCGATTCTTTTAGACCTGTTAACCCGGGCCCCGGAACCTGCGAAAAAAAAAGCCCTTCCCCAGCAACGCTTAATTGTTCAATCTCTTGGAAAAATTGGGGATTCCAGGGCTATTACACCACTTTTTAAACTTTTAGCATCCACAAAAAGCGAACAATTAAAAATTGAAATCGCTGATGCCCTGATTGCCATCAATGACCCGTCCATATCGATACTGTTACAAAAAAAACCAACAGACCCCGGACGTTTTCCCTATGTTCAGGCCGCTCAAATTTTAGGCGCACTGCCTGTTGACGGAACCGAAGACTTTCTCATTGATTTAATCAAAAACAAACCATTACCAATAAAAAATGCTGCCATTATTTCCCTTGGCAGCATCAGGTCGGCCAAAAGCGTCCCCACTCTGCTGCCATTACTTGAAACCGACAATACTCATTTGCAGACGAATATCTCTAAAGCCTTAATCAGCATCGATTCCTCAGCCGCAATAATTCCCCTCTGCGACCTGTTAAGCAGTCCCAATCAAAATACGGCCATGACCTCTGCCCGAATTCTTACCCGCATGACAGACAAAAAAATTTCACAAGAAGTGTATGAACGGTTTAAAAAATACCATACAATTAACGCCCCGGCAGCCTTTGTTCTGGGACAGAAAAAATATGCCCCCGCCCTGCCCGAGCTTCGGACCCGGCTGGGCGATGATCATGAAACCGGACAGGATGAAATGGCGGAAGCTTTGGGGTGGCTGGATGACCGGGAATCAATCCCATTGCTTATGAAAGTCGCTACCCGAAAAAACAAACAGGGATCTGCCGGTGCCATCTGGTCGCTGGGGCATTTAAAAGCGGAAGAAGCCATTCCCCTGATGCTTAAGATTCTCAAAACACAGGACCGCCAACTGACCGCATCGGCTGTGTTTGCCTTAGGTGAAATCGGAGACCCGGCCACCGTCAAACCGTTAATTGACCTGTATTATGAAAGCGGACTTCAGTATCAGATGCAGATTGCCCTGTCCCTGGCACAAATCGGGGGGCCGGAAGTCGCCGAGATACTAAAAACCAACATGGAAAGCGGTAATCCGAAGCGCAGGAAAATGGCCGGTTACATGCTGCTCAAAAGCCGGGATATATCACTGGTGCCCTATGCGATTTCCCTGCTGAATCATCCGGATGAAACCATTCAACGATATGCTCTCGGCGGATTAAAGAATATCACCGGCCAGGATTTTAATACGGAAAAAGAATGGAAAGCCTGGGAGAAAAACCAACGTCCGTCACAGCAATCAGGCTTTTAAATATATTAATTTAAAAAAATGGAGATTAAACTGAACTCTGACCAACTACCACCGACTCAATATGCTGATTGCTCACGCAGATAAAATTATGCGGAAGGAGAATCTGCTTTTTACCCCACTTGTCCTGGCGTTTATAAATTTCAATAATGCTGGCCTGGGTCAGGGGAATGAACTTGTCCCTGGATTTTTTTTTAAACAAACCAAAAAAAGTGCCGGAAATATCATAAAAGGAATTCGCCACTTCCTTTGTAATAATATTAACAATCTGTGAATTTTCCTGGGTCTGTTTAATCATTGTGGAGGCTCTTTTTTTTTCCATCGCATCCCCAAGATCCTGCACCTCGTCATAGACATAAAAAATCTCGGAAAGCTTGATCTGGAGTTTATCAAATTTTTTGTACACAGCAGAACCATCAAGGAGTAATTTTACATCATACATGAGAATCGCATTGTCATAACACTTTTCATTCGGATTTTTCCAGAATATATTCGAACTGTTGAGCAGATCTGTGGTCCTGAAATTTTCATTGGGAATATCAACCACGCCTGAATATTTCTTTCCCAGAGAAGATACGATTGCCAGCCTTCGCTGTTTTACTTCCATAGACATCTCCTTAACAAGAAAAGTTAAACTGCATCTGATTTGCACATACATCTTAAAATATATGTTTTTATATTGTCAGCAAGTTGCTGCTAAATGACAGAAAATTGAAATCAGATTTATATTTATACTGCCAAAAACATCCACAAATTTCAATACTTACATTTTTACTTACATTTTCCACTTTATCAGTTTAAAATGCAGGCATGATTTTAAACTGATACCCAACACGACTTCACTGCTGAATCATCCGAAGATTTGCCATAAACGGCTTAAAAAACATTTCCGACCATGATTTTGATCCCATGGTGAATGTAAAAGTGGGAAAACAGCAGAAATGATATAGGCGTCACGGTAAAGAGACTGCACAAAAATCACGGCAGCCGTAAAAACGAATCAAAACAGATGGTATCATTGCAACCAAAAGCGATGCTTTCGGCTTCCAGTAATTTTTTTTGGATCTCATACCCGCAAGACGGTTTCAGGGATATTTTCCCGTTTCGATTCACCTCCCGATGCCAGGGAAGCCCGTCTTTTTTTGAACAGGCGTAAAGTATTCGGGCCACCTGCCGGGCAGCTTTTGGATTTCCGCCACAAGCGGCATTGATTCCGTAAGTACATACCCGGCTTTCGGGTATCTGGTTTATCAAATCCTTTACGGCTATTTTTGAATAGATGCAATTTCTTTGGCGTAATTTTTCCGTTTTTCAAGATCATACATTCTGCGCACAACGATTTCATTGGTTACCGGTGACCCGGCCGCATTAATGGTGAAAGCCAATAATGTGCCGGTAGTTCTGGAAGCAGCCAGGTCCTGCACCAGGTTCAATGCCCGCAGCCGCTCTTCAGTGGTGTATTCTGGACTTCCTTTCAAAGCCGGTTCAATGTACTTTCTTAATTCCGGATTGTTCCAGTCCGCTTCCGTGGGCATAGTGGCGATCAGTCCGCCGGCAATATCATGAAGGTGCTCCAGATGCTTGCCGACGCTTGAACGGATCGTATTCAGTCCTGAATTGACAATCAACGGGTCCGGCATCCAGACACCGCTGGGGTGCTGCTGCGCATTGACTGCCGCCCCCAAAGCACACCCGTATCCGGTTTCTCCATGCATCATCATCTGGGTAATTTTATCACGAATATGTGAAACATTCATCCCCAGTCCGTTTACATCGGCAGCAAGGGCTGCTGCACCGGCAAACAGATCACAATGCCCGGCGCTGCATGCACATTTTGACTGACGGTGCAAACAAGCAAAATACATGGAAAGATTCACCGCCTGTTCCCATTCACCGCACATAAAAATGTTTTCTTCAGGCACAAATACATTATCAAAAATCGTTAACGCTTCAACCCCGAGAAATCTCGAGCTTAAAGGGCTTTCCATGGAAACGTCCCGGGCCGGGCCGTTAGACGGTCCGGGAGACGGCCGCGCGATCATCTTTATGCCTTTGGCATCAATGGGAAGGGCAAATGACACGGCAAAGTCTTTGTCTGCCTCGCCCAAAGCCCTGCAGGGGACAACAACCACATGATGCGTGCCCGGCCCCAGTGTTGTATGCAGTTTTGTGCCGCTGACCACAATCCCGTTTGCTTTTCTTTCAACAATCCTGAGATCAGTGGGTTCCGGCTGCTGAGACGGAGACAACATGCGATCCCCTTTGGGATCCATCATGCACCATGCAAAAGGGACACCCGTCTTATGCAGCTTAATGATGAAATCTTTATACCGGCTCAAATAATCCGTGCCATGGGCCGCGTCAATGTCGTGAATCATTGCCCAGGTGACGGACAGCATGTTGGACCCGCACCCGGTGCAAATGCGCTGTGCGCTAATCTCACGGGTTAATTCCGCTTTTATGGCCAGGTCTTCTTTATCTTGCTGAATGTGCAGTAAAAGCCGGGGAATTTCCTCCCCGGATATGGGCGAACGCATGATCATCCGGCCCCGCATTTCCGGTTCCAGCGCCAGGTCATACCCGGATGCAATGTGGTTTACGGTCTGACGCAGCAGGGGGTGTGTTGCAACGTCATCGATCCGTTCTCCCCGGACATATATTTCCGGGGTTAATTGTTTCAGACTTTCCCGGTATTGTTCTCCGGTTAATACGGTCATACGCCCTCCTTATTTTCATAATTGAATACTTTTATCGTTTCACATAAAACGATTGAATCATATTAAATAAAAGGATAAATTGTAAGCTTGAAATTAAAAGTATAAAAATATAATACCTTAAAGTTTAAAAAACAAAAGGCATGCAAATGAACAGGACAACCGATATACTAGAAACACTGAAACAATACCTGAAAGCCAAAGGTATCACATATAAACAGTTAGCAGAGGAGATGGAGCTGAGCGAGGCCAGCATAAAACGTCTTTTTTCAAAACACACATTTTCGTTATCGCGATTAGAAGACGTGTGTCGAATTCTGGATATTGATTTTTACGACCTGGCGCTCATGGACAAGGAAAGAAGCCGGAAAACTTTGAAAAAATTAACGATTGAACAGGAACGAATCCTGATCAACGATGAAAAACTTCTGATCTTTCTGTATTTTTTAATTAACGGATGGACGGTCTCACTGATCATCGAAGAATATGAGTACACTGAAGTTGAGGCTGTCAAAATGCTGACCAAACTGGAAAAGCTCGGCGTGCTGGCGCTTTATCCGAACAATCACGTTCGCATGCTGATTTCAAAAAATGAATTCTGGCAAACCAATGGGCCATTGTGGCAGGCCTACCGAAACATATTTATCGATGATTTTATGGACAGTGCCTTTGGTCTTCCCAATGAACGTCTTGTGTTCAGTCCGGGCCAGTTTTCAGAAGCATCTTTGAAAATCATCCGAAAAAAAATCGATAATCTGGTCAAGGAATACAACCGGCTGGCGGAAATGGATTCTGCGCTCCCCTTAAAAGGCCGTCACAGCACCGGACTGCTTATCGGATTCCGGTCCTGGGTATTTACCGGGATTGCTGATCTGCATCGAGGGAATATTGGTGGGGATAATAGCTTACACAGGGCCTAATGACCTGCTGCTAAACAAGATTATTAGCAACTGCGCGCTATCCTCTGCGGGTTCGATAGCCAGGTGCTTTTCTTTTTGCCCGGACCTTCCGCAACAGATCTTCAAATGCCTGGTTGAGCGTGATAAACCGATTGTGGCCGCCGCCGGTGTCCGGATGAAATTTCCGGGCCATCTGACGATACTGGCGGGTGAGCGATTTGACCGTCAATCCGGCCAGATCCTTTTCATCCAGCCCCATGACTGAAAGCGCATCTGCCAATGCCATGGCAGGTTTTGGCCGGGGCGGATTAAAATCCCGGCGGCGGGCCATCCAGTCATACACCAGTTGATCCAGATAACGGCTTTGGGCGTAATCATTGTCAAAGAACCAGCACACATATCGAATCAGATACTCATGCAGCATATCGGACCGGGGCATACCCGCCCAAAATTGATTATCTGAGTGGAGCCGGCAGACTTCTTCGACAAAACAGTCATCCACTTTTTTTTGGGACAATGCCTGGGGGAAATTCCGTGCCAGTTTTCCTTCAAAATGACCCGGTATATCAAAAACAACAAAGGTGTAGTTCTTCTTTTCATCCGCATCCAGCACATTTTCCATCTGGAGAAACATCTGCTCAATTTCATCGCGGGATTTATCCAGCAGCGGTCGGTAAATTTTTTTGGGCACCCGGGAAATCCGCGACTGATCCAGCTGGCCAAACCGCAGATAGTGGATGCGGCGGATGTCAAACATATGAAACTTTTCGGTTTTACAACGACGGCTTGCTTCTTTAACCGAATCATGACCTTTGCGGGAACTCCCCCTGTGAGTGAAGCCTTCAATAACCCGCCGGGTTTCATATTTCAAAAACGGCCAGAATATTGTTTCCAGCTCATCATCCTCAAACGTAACGCCCTTTTCATTAAGCTGATCATAGACGTCCTCATGAAAATAGCAGGCATTCCCCCCCGGATAAATGATATATCGATCCGGACGGTTGCCCAGATCAAACAGATCCCGGCTTTTTATAAAATCCCCTTCCGCATAGCTTTCACGGATGCAATAATGGGTTTTGCCGCTTATTTGTTTTCGGGCCAGATACATAGGACAATATTCAAAATATAAAAAAACATTATTATCACGGAAACAATTGATCATTGCTTAAAACATATGAATTAAATTCTATCCGTCAACCTTAAGTTATCTATGGGAATCTCAATAAACGAACCAGTTTTCAGTTGACAAAACAACAATACATCCCCATTTTATCGGAAATTAAATTTCAAAAGGCTTATTCATGGAAAAATCCAATTCAAACTCCTGCTCAGTCAAAGTGGCAAGTGTCAATTACTCGCTTGGCGAAGAAATCGCCAACAGCATCAGCCACGGAATTGGTGCCGCACTCAGCATCGCCGCACTGGTGCTTCTGGTCGTATTTGCCAGCCAGCATAAGGATATCTGGCGGATTGTCAGCTTCAGTATCTATGGCGTATCGCTGATTGCGCTTTATCTTTCATCCACCCTGTATCATGCGTTTACCAATGCCAAAGTAAAACATTTTTTCAGGCTCCTGGATCATTCATGTATTTTTTTATTGATCGCGGGCACCTATACTCCGCCAACACTGATTGCCATGCGCGGTTCCTGGGGCTGGACGCTCTTTACGCTGATATGGGCCATGGCGGTGGGCGGCCTGATATTTGAAACCATCAATATCGGGAAATATAAAATCATTTCCGTTGCTATATACATGGTCATGGGGTGGCTGGCCATTGTCGCGATCAAACCCATGCTTGAAGCGCTCCCGCCCGGGATGTTCCAATGGTTTTTAATCGGCGGTCTGTTTTATACCGCCGGCATTATATTCTATGCCTGTAAAAAAATTCCTTATAACCATGCCATCTGGCATTTATTTGTCCTGGGCGGAAGTATCTCGCACTTTTTCGGCATACTTTTCTATCTGGCCCTTCAGCCGGCTTAAAATCCTTCAGCCAGCTTAAAATATTGATGATCTAAATAAAAAGCGATTTATCAATTGCCTTTTCATAGGCGGCTTCTTTTGTGATTTTATTTTCGCGAATCAGCTGGGACAAATGGCTGTCCATGCTCTGCATGCCGGATGCCGTTCCGGTTTGAATAATTGAGCTGATCTGAGATATCTTTCCCTCCCGGATCATACTGGCAAGAGCTGTTGATCCGAT
>JAQYVU010000048.1 GCA_030145385.1 Desulfococcaceae bacterium | reverse complement strand
CTTCTGTCATATTGCCCTTGATGGTCCTTTTGGGAGTATCCCGCGCATCAGCGGATATTACCGTGACAAACAGGAGAAGTAAAAAAATTGTTAATAATAAAAATTGCCTGTTTTTCTGCATACATTTCTCCTTTAAATCAGATAATTTTCTAAAAAGTATTCGGATGGCTGACGCCATCAAATTAAATTTTTTCAACGTTTGCTTTGACATACTTGAGCAGCGTGGTGCCGCCGACTTTATCAGAGGCGTTGGGCTTCATAAGGCAACCGGGCGTATTCACACCGCCAAACGGCGGATATTTGGGACCCCCTTCAAGGCTGCGGGCATGGCCGAAACCACCGGCTGAACCCAGAACCCCCTGCATGATAAACCAGGTCGGCCGTGCAGTCATTTCCACCTGACCCCAGAGAGACGTCAGTTTTACTTTATCGCCGTCGGAAATGCCGCGCTTGAGCGCATCTATAGTGTTTATCCATAAGGTGTTGGTGCCACGTGTTCTTCTAAATCTTTAAAGTCCGGATTTTTGTAAACACCGGCCTGTCGAAAAAATTCTCTTAATTCAAAGACCGGTTTCTGCATGACCACCGGTTCCTTGGTCACGTGGACGGATTCATAGGGAATAACAGGGTTCTGACCGGCATTTAAAAACAGATCGGCATAATCATAACTCAGCTCCTTATACAACTTTTCAGCATCTCCGCTTTTTAAATATAAACACATCCCCTCAGCACCGCTCATGAGGTCCATGAATCCGACCCGTCAGAGGCACGGTTTATAACGGAAACGGGGTATCCACTTCATTGGCCTTGGGTATATTGCAGGTTGGGGTAGCGAAGTGGATACCCCATTAACGGAATTTGTAATTGGCAATATTCATACCATTAAACATGCACTTTAATACCGAACTTTAAAAAATCATGCGTATTAAAATTTAATGAAATATTATTTACTTGTTTTTTTGGGTTTTTTAAAGGTCAGAAATGAACAGAGCTTACAAATGTCAAACCCCGGATAGGTTTCTCCTGTTCTTGGGAATGAAACGCCTCCGTCACGAACGGTACGTTCAAGCATCCAGTGGACTGTCGGTTCCATCTGCGCATACGGCATAATCCAATTAATCTCTCCCTGCTCCGTTTTCCCGGCGGTATAACTGCTGCTGCACATCTGGGTAACATTAAATTTGTCCATTACAAAGCATTGTACACAGCCGTGACAGATGGAAGAATTCATTGTCATAACCATCTCAAAGGGATGTGTGTCATAGACGGCATCCCAGTCGTTTGCAAGATGATATGACTGAAGCGTATCACACATACCGTGGATCAAATCGGGTTTAAAGGGCGCCTTGTGAAGCGGCGCGGTGGCAAACGCCAAAGGTTCCTTGGGCAATCTCTTTTTGGTTTTTACGAATTTTTCCGCCTGTGCCCAGTCCTTTGTGTATTTAAGATGGCTCTTTATCTCGCCGTCATCCAGTTCCTTCCAGTTCATTACATATTTTGCATTGGAACAACCCACCTTGTCGCTCGTTCCAAGGAGTATATCCCCCCGCTGCCTGCTTGCCGCCACATAGGCGCAAAAGGTCACGGGATGGAGAGAGTCCTTGTACTCTACATTGGTTTTAAATTCTTCAAGTTCCTTTTCGTCAAAAAAATATTTCACCGCGACAGGGTAATATTTCATCTTCAGGATATTTCTTAAGGCAAACACGATGCCCGCATCGCTGATTTTCCCGCCATTTTTATCGGCACTGGCCAGGATTTTTTTTGCAAGAGACACATCATCAAGATACATATCAAAATCCATATCGCAGGCGTTTTCCGTCTCAATCGCTTTTTCTTCTAACATAATCTTCCTCCACAAGTAAGAGTGCTAAAAATTTCATATCCCAATCCACCGGCAATAAGGGCTCACAAAACCGTCGGGGCGGGATGGTTAAATTAATCCAATTTTAGTCTGTTTTTCCAAAACTATCTGTTTTTAAATAGCTGATACGCCATTAAATAACTTTTCAGAGTCAACGTTTTTTAAATATAAGCTCACTCCTTTCATGCTTTCGTTCTGTTTTCCATGTAAGAAACAGCTAACACGCTATTTTATCTATTACAGGGCAGCTCGGCCCAAGATGTAATAAATCAAGAAGTATTAGCAATATCCATACCATTGAACATGAACTTTTATACCGGACTTTAAAGAATTATGCGTATTAAAATTGAATGAAATATTAAATAGATAAATATGATTTAAAAAAATAATATTTTTTTTGGCGGGGGATAAAAAACGTCCGATAAAACAGACTATATGATTTTTTTATTGCACTGCCAAATTTTTATTGCAGCAAATTAACTATCTTAAATAATGAATAATTTAGCTGCTTCAAAATTTTTGCATTTTTTTTATTGCAGGTAACCTGCCATAAATAAGCGGATTGCCCATCGACAAAAAAAATTTCCGGTTTTTTCAGATATTTTATATTTAACTGATTTTAAAAGATATAAATTATTCTTTGATATTTTTTTAATTAAACCAGATCGAAAACCGAGTACTGGCATATAGATTGCTCCATTTGTTTTGAGATACGCTATTTATTTAATTTTAAAAGATAAGGAGGCGCTTTCATCAGCAACTCTCGGAATTCGTTTTTTGTTATAAATTAACCAAAGGAGTCATTTAATGAAAAAATCGTTATTATCAGTTATGTTATTATCCATGGTACTGGTTTTTATTTCTGCCGGAACCGGCTTTTGCAGCATCCAAGCCGCTGTTTCCGAGACGGAATACAAAGCCGGTGATATGGTAACCATTGAAGGGACCATCGAACCCGGTCAGGATCTTTACATTGCAATTTCATCTCAGAAAACCTTTGCGCCCAAAGATACAAAGGGTGTGCATGAAATCAAGAACCTCAAAAAAGATGGTGAAAAAAAAGGATTTACCAATGATACAGCGATACCCTCTTTATATTATCTGCTGACATCAAATCCTGAAAAGTTTGGAAGTGTAACAGATAAAAAATTTGGCGGGCCATCTTTTTTTACGCAAAAGGGTAAAAGAGGACTTTATAAAACCACTATGTTCAAGCTGGCATCATACGATGCCCTTGATGCGGAAGCGAAAGCTGCTTTGTCTACCATCAAGACAAAAGCCGAATGGGATTTTTTCAGGTATGCACATGAAAGTGGATATGGTATTGAGACCATCGTTAAGGAAAAGACCCAGGTTGGCAAGGTGACGATTAATGCCCGGAGCGTTTTGGGGGATTACAGCAAGACAAAAAATTACTGGGATAAAGAAACGGCGATCCAACTGGATAAAACAACCGGTAAATTTAAAGCTTCTTTTAAAACGTTTCGTCATACACCCCCGGATACCGGGTTTGATGTGTATGTAAATAATACAAAAGCCGGCAGCTATAATGTCGAAGCCAACGGGTTCTGGCTGACCCTGGGCGGACGCTATATGAATCCCCTCTGGGTGGTCCTTGGTGCGATTCTGGTAGGTATTTATTTTTCCATGATCGGTGCCGCAGGTGGCCTGTTGATGTCGGCTTTCCAGGTGATGGTTGTTCAAACCGCCGGTCCCATCGGTATTAATGCCGCAAACGTGCTTCGTCCGTCAAACATTGCATTGACACTCTTTTCACCCCTTGGATCCTTCTATCGTTATGCCGTCAAGGAAAAACGGGTGGCATGGCCGGTGGGAATCTCTTTTGGTGTGGGAATCTTTATCGGTTCCATCTGGCTGGGGCAATATGTGACCAAATACCTGTCCATCAGTACTTATAAGGAATGGCTGGCCATTCTGGTCGTGATTATGGGCATCCGGACTCTTTATGAACTGTCCCCCAAAGTTATGGCAAAACGTAAAAATATTAAAGCCATGACTCAAAAATTTAATGATGCAGTTGCTAAGGCCAAAGCCAGCGGCACCGCCGTTGAAATGGGAAAAATTGAGGCGGTAAAAAACGGATTAACCGATTACCGTTTCAAGTTCTGGGGAGAAGAGTTTACCATTAACCCCTTGCTGTTTGGTATTTTGGGCCTTGCTATTGGTGTTGTTTCCCGAAGTTTCGGTATTGGCGGCGGATTTATGCTGGTGCCTGCCATGACAACACTGGGTGCGCTGCCCATGTATGTTGCGGTACCGATTTCACTGATCGGAACCTGTTTTTCCAGTGTCGGTTCATTTATTGGTTATTTGCTTAATAATTATCTTCCGGATACGGTATTGATGATTGCGATTATTATCGGTGGGTTTATCGGCGGAATGCTGGGCAGCCGGGCTCAGAAAATGTTCAGTGAAAAAACATTGAAGATTATTTTGGCAATTACTATGTTTTTTCTGTTTTTCCGATTTTTCAAAATTGAAATCTGGATATAACTGGATATAACCTGAAACAAGATATAAAGTAATTATCAAATTAAATAAACAAAGGGGGGAAGGATAATATCCTTCCCCCCTTGGAAATTATGACAAATCAAAATGAATGAATTATTAGATGTTGCATGGCTGAAATTAATGGCGCTTGTGCATTATATTGCACAAGGCATTGATTTTATGTTGGCCCCCCTGAATCCAATGGGCCCCGCTGTCATGATACTGGCGGTTGCTGTGGCTACGGTTTCGGGGGCAAAATTCTTAAGTAAAATTCATAAAACAAAACGATATGTTGAATTAAAAAACGAGTTCAACTACTGGCTGGATCTCCGAAAAGAAGCCCTGAATGCGAAGGATAAGGACCAGGGCAAAGCAATAGCTAAAAATATCGATCAGGCCAGGCTCAACACGGCTTATTATGATTTTTTTTTTGAGGGGCTGTTAGGGAGCCTGCTGACAAAATATCTTCCGGTTTTTCTGATGCTGGCATATGTCAATGAAACCTTTAAGGCCGAAAGCCTGGCAAAGAATTTCGGGCAGGCATATATTTTCAAATTCGTTAACTATGATGGTGAAGTGATTGTGATCGGTGCGGTATTCTGTTATGTAGTCTCTATACTGCTGGTTTACCTCGCCTGGTTTTTAGCCGAACGTCTGTATTATAAGTACAAAAAAAATAATTATTTGATACGAATCCAGTAGTTAAGGCCTCTCTTTTCTTTAATCACTAACTCTGCAACCAAGGCGGCGTTTTTGTGATTTTTTACTTTTGAGAAAACTTCAAATTATGAGTCCTGTCAAAAAAATATTCCACCGACCTTTTTTTCTTCTAACCGCCGCTATGATTTTCTCCCCGGATGTTGTTTGCGCAATCCAGATTCACGGTATACCGGAAGGCATATACGTTCATCAGATAGCGCATCTTTTTTTTATGATTTCCATGGGATTTTTCATTCACTGGCTGCGGCACCGACAATTGGTCAAAGAAACCGGGTGGCGGTACATACAGTATATGGCTTTCTTTTTTATTCTCTGGAATCTTGACGTATTGATTCTGCATCTTCTGGATGAACAACTGGGTATCATCCAGGTCAGTCTTATCGACCTGACGCATATCCGTATTGAGGCGGCAAACGGGAAGCGTGCGCTTGAAATATTTTACTACCTGGCTCAACTGGATTATCTGTTTTGCGTGCCCGCTCTTGTCTTTTTGAATCTTGGTTTATCGCATCTGGTGGCGGAAAATTATACGCAAACCAAGGCGTCAAATTTTTCAGAAAAGGGTGACCAATGACCCTTCCTTTTTTACCCATTTGGTTTTTTAATCTTTTCGGCTCCATTTTAATGATTATCCTTTCATTTGTGTGCCTGGGCAAAGTTGTTGAGCTGAAAAAAAGTGATGAATCCAATGTTATATGGATCTATCTTTTCTGGATTTGCTGCGGATTTATCGCCTTTGTCATGTCCCGGTCCATCGGACACATTCTGAAATGGCATTTTTTGTACTCCGGCAATGAGTCGATGTGGGACATTATCCGGCCTTACACCGGGGCGGTCAATACAGTCATGTTCGTTTTTGTCGCATCCGTGACACTTTTTTTTGAAAGAATCTGGAAAATTCATCAACAGGTCGTAAAAGATAAACAAAAACTGCAGTCAACGCACCAGGAACTTTTATACCTGAGCCAGAATCTTGAAAAGCTGGTAGCCGAAAGGACCGCTTCCCTGGCTGTTTCTGAAAGTAAATACCGCCGGATTTTTGAAGTATCCAGAGATATGATTCTGGTGGCAGAAAAAAACAGTTTGATTATGGATATGAATCCCGCCGGTTATAAGATGCTTGGATTCAATGATATGGCCAGTGATTTAAAACAAAAAAGATTTAAGGATTTTTTTTCAAGCAAGGCGGACTGGGAAACAATTATTTCATCAATTATGGAAAAAGGATTTATTCCAAATCATGAAATTATCCTGAAACGTAAAGATGGCAGTGAAATGTTGTCTCTTGTGAGCGGAACTATAGACCATGGCCCCTCTGGAAAAGACGCACCTATTCATTTTATAGTAAAAGATATTGAACAAAAACGGTTTCTTGAGAACCAGATGGCCCAGACTGAAAAACTGGCTTCCATTGGACAGCTGTCAGCGGGAATTGCCCACGCGATGAATAATCCTCTGGGTATTATTCTTGGATACACTCAACTGCTGATGCGGGACGAAGAAGTCGGTACTGAACGGTACGCTGACCTTGAAACCATTGAAAAACATGTTAAAAACTGCCGGTCTGTCGTAGAGGATCTGCTCAGTGTGGCCAGGAGTTCACCCACGGCCAGGGCGTCAGTCAAGATTCATGAAATCTTTGATGAGGTCTTAAATTTTATTCAGCATCATTCGGAACTATATCATATCGAAATAGAAAAAGACTATGACATAAATGCCCCGCCCCTTTTATTGAATGAAAAGAAAACCCGACAGGTGTTGATGAATTTGATTTTAAATGCAACGCATGCGGTGGGAAAATCAGGAACGATCCGGTTGGCAACCAAGTACAATCGGGACAACCGGGATGTTACCATTTCGGTTTCGGATACAGGGTATGGCATTGAAAAGAAGAATCTGTCACGTATATTTGATCCTTTTTTTACAACCAAACCGACCGGAGAAGGAACAGGGTTGGGGTTGTCCGTCAGTTATGGTATTATTAAAAATCATGGTGGCCATATTTCCGTGGACAGCAAACCGGGGAAAGGGACGATTTTTACCGTTATTTTGCCTATAAACGCCAATGGTATGGGAGACAGCCCATGATCGCATCGATCCTGGTCGTTGATGATGAAATGGATATGCAGCAGCTTTTAAAGCGGAGTCTTGAACCGGCGCTGAATTGCCGGGTTGAAACCGCTTCATCAGGTGAAATGGCGCTTAGCGTTCTTGCAGACAACCAGTTTGACCTGGTCCTGGCGGATATAAAAATGCCGGGAATGGACGGACTGGAGCTTCTTGAACTCATTAAAAGGGAATCGCCGGATATTACGGTCGTTATAATGACGGCCTTCGGCAGTATTGATCTGGCTGTAGAAGCCATAAAAAACGGTGCCTATGATTTTATTACCAAGCCGTTTGATCATAATTCGCTGGTTATCCAGCTGGAAAAAGCACTGGAACGAAGCGCACTCTTAAAAGAAAATTCACGGCTGAAAAAAGCATGTGAAAACGCCAATGTATTTCAAGATATTGTGGGAGAAAGCCCTCCCATGCAGCGGGTTTTTGAAACCATCCAAATGGTTGCCAATACAGACCTGACGGTATTGATTACCGGTGAATCCGGTACCGGCAAAGATCTTACAGCCCGCGCCATTCACGCACTCAGCCCCCGCTCCAAAGGGCCCTATGTGCCTGTCAATTGTCCCACCGTACCGGAACAGATTCTGGAAAGTGAACTGTTTGGCTACCGTAAAGGCGCTTTTACCCACGCCACCCGGAACAAAAGGGGCATGTTTCAAGAGGCGCACAAAGGATCCATTTTTTTAGATGAAATTGGCGATATCACCCCCGTCATTCAAACCAAACTTTTGCGGGTATTACAGGAAAAGGAATTCAAACCGCTGGGGGATACAACCACCATCACGGTGGATGTCCGAATCATCGCTTCCACCAACCAGAATTTAAAGGAAAAAATCGCAAAAGGAGAGTTCCGGGAGGATTTTTTCTACCGCTTGAACGTGCTTCCCATCAAATTACCGCCCTTGAGAGAACGCAGGCAAGATATTCCGCTCCTCGCCACCCACTTACTGGAAAAACACTGCTCACAACTGAATCAGCCGCTGAAACAAATTACAAAAGAACTGCTGCATATGTTCATGCAACATCCCTGGATCGGGAATATTCGTGAGCTGGAAAACGTTTTGGTTCAGGGGATCATGTTTTCCAAGTCAAATGAAATCACTCCTGAAGATATTGGTTTTAAGGGAAAGCAAAAAACACCGGCGCAGTCACCCAATCCCGAATTCTTCAGAAACCTTGCCTATAAGGAAGCCAAAGAATCAACTTTAGAAGCATTTAACACGGCCTACATCGGGAATCTTTTGAAAAAAACCGGTGGCAATGTTACCCAGGCTGCCCGGGAATGCAACCTGGAACGCCAGTCCCTGCAGCAAATAATGCGCCGCTATAATATCCGTGCCGATGATTTCAGACAACCTCCGCAATAATATTACCTGCTTATCTGTTGCGCTCAAGTTGATTTAATTTACCAACAATGGACTAATATTACAGCACATAATATTCTCACAAGGCATCGGATCAGTTTTTACAATTTGTTGAACGATTCGATAAAAACGTTTACCAACCGATTTGGTGTTTCGACGATTAAAACAAAAAACGTATTCATCCAAATATTTTTGAATATATTTTTTCCCAAATCGTCCGTGAAAAGCTCTCATGTCCCAAAACCAATGGTATGCCAAGAATGAGAGCTGCAGGATGCGCTGTTCACATTTTTTTCAAAAGCTGGTTGGCTGCGGTCAACAACGGATCCCACACCGGCCCGAAAGGCGGTGCATAGGCAAGATCTGCCTGGCTGAAACGTTCAACAGTCATTTGATTATGCAAAGCAACTGCTGCCGCGTTAATCCGGTGGGCAACGCCTTCCTTGCCGACCATCTGGGCACCGAGTAAACAGCCTGTTTTCTTGTCACCGATCAGGTGAACATGAATTGTTGTAGAACCGGGATGCGCATGGGCCCGGGACCGGCTTTTGATCACAACATCTGCCGGATCAAATCCGGATTGTTTTGCCTCTTTTAGTGTCAGTCCGGTCCGCGCCACCTCCAGATCAAACACCTTAAATACAGCGGTGTCGGCAATCCCTTCAAGTTCCATGTGCCTGCCGCAAACATTATCCGCCACGGCCCAGCCGGCGCGGTTTGCACGCAACGCCAAAGGAACCCATGTTTTTTTGCCGGTCACCACATGATAGGCGTCTGCGCAGTCCCCGGCCGCATATATGTTATCGTCTGATGTTTTCAATGTCCGGTCCACGGCAATCGCCTTTTTAATGCTGGTTTCCAGACCCGCCTGGAGTGCGAATTCACTGCTGGGGGTAATTCCAATGGCAACAATGACCATATCCGCATCAAGGGTGAGATCCTGGCAAATAACCGAAAGACCGTCGGTGGCTGCTTCGATTTTTTGCACCGAATGCCCCATGTAAAGCTTAACGCCGTTTGCTTCCACTTCCTCTTTGACCGTTCCCGACAATTCATCCGCCATCCAGGGGATAAAGTTCAGATTCGGTTTCACCATAGCAACGTCAATGGACCGGGCACGCAGGGATTCGCACATTTCAAGGCCAATATAACCCATGCCGATAATCACAGCTTTTTTGACCTGATGGTCATCGATATATGCCTTTATTTTCCTGCCATGATCCAGGTTTTTTAATGCCAGGACTCCGGGAAGATCAAACCCGGGAAGGTCCGGTACAATGGGTGATCCGCCGGTGGCAATCAGGAGTTTATCATAGGGGACTTCAAATTTTTCGCCTGTATCAATAATACCGGCAACGGTTTTTGCCTGCGGATCAATGGAATCCACCTGATGTCCGGTCAAAAGATTAATGCCCTGTTTTTCCCTGAAAACCTGGGCCTGACGAACCACCAGATCTTCGATGGCTTTTTCCGGCACCGCAATATTATACGGCATACCGCAGGCACTGTATGAAACATCCCGGGTTTTTTCCAGAACGGTAACATCTAAATTCTTGTTATTTCTTTTGGCTCTGCTGGCGGCACTCATTCCTGCCGCATCTGCTCCGATAACCAGAAATTTCATTGATGATTCTCCCTGATTCGAAATTAAATTCTTTTGTGGCTTTTAAAAAAACAAAAACCGTGATTCAGAATTGTTTAATACACGCAAACGTCCCTTGCCTGACCGGCAAAAAGATCAATGTTTAATCTGTCAGGTCGGGCATGTTTTTGTTTTTTCCGCGCCTTTGGCTATCCAGTCCAGAAATCTTTTTAAAGCGCCGGGCTTTTCAGATTGTGGCTGAGACGAATTGGTATCTGATGGTAAAACCGCATCATTATTTTTGGTTGTGGATTTATGTTTCATGGTGTCCTTATTTTAATTTCTGCAAAGCCTGTTCCGCTGCAATGGTAATCGGTTCCGCGCTGGGTTCCGAAGAAATATCCGGGTTACAGGCGGATGTAAAGGTGGTCAGTTCCGGGATGGTTGCCCCGCCCAGAATAAAGGCGGTGACGGCATCGATTTCCCTTGCCGGTGCAATGGAATGACTGACAATCTGACCGCCGATCAGTTTCTGTGTTTTTTTATCAAACACCAGCTTGATCTTCCAGGGTTTCATGCCCGGAATCATCCCGTGCTTGCTTCGGGAATCAACCACAGCGCATATGGTTTCAAACCCTTCTTTAGCGGCATTTTCTTCGGTAAAACCGGTGGCGGTAATTGTCATGTCAAACATTTTACATCCTCCGGCATCCACCACACCCGGAAATTCGATGGCGTAACCGGCCAGCCGTTTTGCCGCAAGACGCCCCTGCATAACTGCCGGGCCCCGAAGCTGGCCAGGGGTCGGTTTTTTGGTAATAAAATTGATTTTCTCCACACAATCCCCGCCCGCCAGGATATCCGGGTCAGATGTTTCCTGGAACTCGTTCACCTTGATGCCGAATTGCCCTATCTCCAGCCCGATATCTTTGGCAAGTCCAATGTTTGGCCGGACGCCCACGTTCATAAACACCATATCCGCATCAAGGGTTTTTCCGGATGACAGGGTGACACCGGTGACCTTCCCGCCCTGGCCGGTCAGTTTTTCTACTTTTTTACCAGTCAGTATATTAAGACCCTTTTCTTCAAGATATGGTGTGACTGAATCCGCCATATCTTTATCCAGCATCAGGGGGAGCGGCCGGTCCATCAGTTCAATCACGGAAATGTTAAATTTATCCGGCATGTGTTGTGCCAACAGCGACGCAATTTCCATGCTGATAAAGCCCGCCCCGATAAATATAATATTTTTTGGATTTTTGTCGGCAATATATGACTTTATTTTCTCTGCATCGGCAAGGCCGCGCAATGACATGACCCCATCAAGCTCTTTACCTTCGATCGGCGGAATAAACGGACTGGATCCGGCGGCAAGATACAGCTTGTTATATTTAAACGCTTCACCGCCGGAAACAAAAACATTCTTACCGGCAGTGTCTATTCGGGTCACTTCATCCCGAACAACGTTAATCCCCGCGCCTTCAAGCATTTTATCAGGCATAACAATCGAATTACTGGCAGCCAGACCGGCTACGACGTGTGGAAGCGCTCATCTGACTATAAAAAATTCTTCCTTGCGAATTACGGTGATGTCAGTTTTCGGCATTAATTTTCTCGACATCATTGCTGCCGGGCCGCCAGAGCCACTGCATCCCACAATGACAAGTTTTTCTCCTTTTTTCATGGCGCCTCCTTTGATCTATTTTTGTTGTGATTGATAAATATTGGATTGATTTATATACAGCATATGCTCAAAAAGATCACCATAACCGGATTATTTTCTTTCCGCTCCGCAGTTCACCCCTGACCTTCTCCATATGTCGAAGCGTAGCGATTTCTCTTTCTTCTTTATCGATCGCATCTCATTGAACAATCTCCTTTTATTTCGCAGCAGCAGGGGACACTTTCTTAAAGCGTCCGCCGCTTAAAGCCGGATCTTCTTTATACCCTAATGCTTTAAAATCCATTACGCCGTCCGGATGGTGACAATCAAGGCAGGACAGAGCATTTTTCGCGGGAACCACTTCATGGTTCAGACGCCAGTGCATCTTTGTTTGAACAAAGGAAATCTTTCCGCTGAACTCTAAACCAGCGGCCTGCATGCCTTTTTGTGCGGCGTCCTGCCAGTCAAAATTTTTAAAATAACCATCTCCAAACAATTGCGGGACAATCAGGTACCCGTATTCTGTATCTGCCGGTTCCACGCCGTTCATTATTTTATAAGGTGTAATTTTTGCCGCTGGATCATGGATATCTCCGGCCGGGGGATTTAACTCCGTCACGCCGGTCAGTTTCACCGGATCTCCTTTTAAATGCCGATAATGCTTGCCATTATACCAGGCATACGTTGGCACTGCATTTTTTTCTTTGATCAACAATCCTTTTCTACGGCTCAGCTGCTTCAACCGGTTCGGTGTTTGTTCCAGGATTCTATCTTCTTCCCCGCTTCGGGACCAATCCCACATAGTGACCGTTGGAACCGCTTTGGCGTATCGCGGAATGTGACAGGTCTGGCAGGCAATCGCATCACAGTGATCATTTAATTGATTTAACAAAGGAGACGACATCTTGTGCGGTTTCTCATCATGACAATCCGTGCATGAAACTTCGCCCTCACTAACGGCGGATGTTGTGCTGCTGCCGGCGATCCGATGATTTGTCGCCACATGGCACTCCTGACAGGTAAAATCAAGGCCGCCCATATGAACGTCATGCGATTTTTCCGGCGAAGCAAGGGTATTATCCATATCTCCGTGTTTTACCCCGTTCCCGCCCCCGCCATACCAGTGGCAGGCCCCGCAGTTTGAACGACCAGGCGTTCCGACACGTTTGGCAACTGCGGCCAGGTCCACATCCTTATTGGGATATCCGCATTTATTATTTTTTTTGGAATACGTGCCCATGGTATCATGGCATACAAGACAATCCACAGAAGCCATATCCGTAAAATCAAACGTACTATCTTTCCATCCATATCCTGCATGACATACAGTGCAACTGCACCCGTTTGATGCGATGTTGACTCAGAAATTATTCATCAAACTCTCTTTGCCAATCCCTGTATCATTTTCATGCCCCACAACAAAAGGCGTGGGACCTTTCCAAAGCCAGTGGGCGGTTTTCATAAAATCCTCGCCCTGGTCCTGATGACAGGACAGACAATCTTCAGTTACCGACCGGGCATCCGAATACAAACCCGACACATAGTCACTGTGATCAGAGGCCCATGACGGGGCCACGAACAGCAGAACTAAAAACAAACCATTAATCAATCGAAACATCACTTTTCTCCTCATTTATCATATTCCCGAAATACCCCCTGCGACCGGCATATCCGTCGCCCAAGCGTAATCAGAGAGGGGATATCAATGCCAAAGGGGCAGTAACATCGCGTGCACAACACACATTTATCAAAAACAAGCTCACCCATCTTTTCCAGGGCTTCTTTACTGACTTTTCCTTTTTTCTTATATAATCTGCCGATCGTATTTATAAATTTATATGCCGGCATATATTCCGGATCACGGTCATTTGATATATATAGAAAACAACTCTCCGCGCACAACGCACAATGAGCGCACATTGAAAGACCCAGCTTAATCTGTTTTTTATTTTGATTCAGAATCGATTTAATTGGCGCTGTATCAATTTCTAATTTTATTTTATGTTTCACTTACTGCCCCACAAAATACTTTCACATGAACGAATCAGATTTATAAAAAATCCGGGATAGCCCGGGCTAATATTGCCACAATCGTTTTGGAGACCCCATACTGTGCTCACTGATAATCATAAACCGGCTGATAAAGAAAAAAATCATATGGAAAAATTTGGAAAACGGCAGCATGACAAGCATTAATTCACCGGAAAGTATGTGCAGCACGATCATTAAATGATAATTAAATATGTGATGATAGGCTAAAAATCCGGTTAAAAACGGACTGACTGCGATAAAAAGAAACATATAGTCGTAGACTGTTGTTATTATCCGAACCCGACGAACAAAAATTCTCCGTAGAAAAAAGAAAAAACCGCAGGCTATTATGACCACTGTCATGCTGTCAGACATTTTTTCGGAAAAAGAAACAAAACTAACCTCAAACGCTAAATCCAGTAAAATATTATGCGCCAGAAGAAACATCGGCGCCATAAACAAACATACATGAAAAATAAAACTCACTGTTGCCATGGCCGGATTGGTCTCTAAAATGGAAATTTTTAATACCGACAGCCGATGCCGCCAGACGTTTTTGGCCGTTGCGGCGGTCTGCGATGCATATTGCGCATTCGATGACAATTGCGGCATCGCCTGTTTTCGGGTCATCTTAAGCAACCTGAACGACTGGGCAATAATCCCACCCCCGGATATAATGAAGGCAATCCATACCAGGGAACCCTGGATAATTTCCAATAAAACGGCACTTGAAGGAATTGTCAAAAAAGTCATGGCATTCATGTTTTATTTTTTAAAATATCTGTGTGCATATCCCGCTTGAACAATGGTTCGCTTGACCTGATTCTTCCATTCCATGGGCGGCTGGAATTTTAAAATGTCTTCAAGCCGGTTTTGGGCTTTCAGACGGACATAAATTTCATGCCAGGCACACATAACATCCGGGCTGACTTCACACCTGTCGCCCGAAGTTCCGCCGCAGGGTCCATTGAACAATCCTTTGGCGCATCGTGTTACCGGACAAATGCCTGCAGTGTATGCCAATACACATTCACCACAGGCTCGGCACCTTTCTTCGTATATCCCGACATCCAGATCAACACCGATGGCGACGGTATTTACTGCCGGGAAAACCGGATGTTTATGATGTCTTTCAGCAAGAAGCTGGATGCCGGCGCCGCAGGCCATGGACAGCATGCAGTCAACATTTTGTGCAATCTCATCAAGTTCTTTCATATATTGCTGATTACATTGCCTTTCCACCGTATAACCGCTGATTTGCTTGACTTCCTTTTTCTGATCCAGCTTAGACGCCAGTTCTGATTGCAGAAGCCGGACTTCTTTCTGGCCACCGGCCAGACACACAGACACACAGCCTCCGCAGCCCAGGATCAAAATTTTTTCATACGGCTCAATATAACCGAGAATTTCATCTAATGGTTTGAGTTTTGCTTTAATCATTTCAATCTCCGATAATCATTTCATAATTCTCCGGCATTAAAGCATCCGGAAGATGACAATCGCCGCACATCACCGGCCCGGAGACCTGACCGGATATTGTCTCTTTTTTATGGCACCCGATGCATTGCCGGTGAAACGCCATCTGAAAATTAATCCGGCTGTCCGGCGTATGGCAGGATATACACATAATATCCGGATTCTCGCTGTAGAGTTCCATGGCATCCAGCATATTGTTGTTACGATCATCATATACATGGTGACAGTCCAGACAATCATAATTGGCCATATGCATTTCGTGCGGGAATGCCACCGGTTCTCTCTGGTGATCGCATCCGGGCTCGCTGACAGGAGACGCGTTGATGATGAAAAAAACAATTCCCCCGCTAAAGACAAGGCATCCATATAAAATTATTTTTACAACCGCTCTTCTGATGCGTAATATTCCGTTTTGATATGTCATCCTAACTTTTTTACCTGCTCGAGTAGAAGTAAGGGACGTGGAAAAAAATAATTATCCCGAATAGCGAAGGATTTTGATTCGCATTCAAGGCGCGATGAAGCGTGCATATCGGGATATGTGAGCTTTGCCGCAACAAAGAATACGGACCAAAAGACATGTAAGATGGGAGAATTATTTTTTTCCACGTCCCTTATTGACGACATCAAATCAGATAGCCTGAGAAAATATTTATTGATCTCCTGTCTTATCGACTTGTGGGTGAACCCTGAAAAAATGAGATCTGTGAGGAAATTTTTTGAGAACCTTAATATTCTCTCCGGTCGGGGGCAATTTTTTATCTTTGACAAGTATAAAATCGTCAACCCCGCCAAGGGACATATGGCATTCCCAGCAGTTTTCTTCTAAAATTTGCGGCTCCCTGTCGGTATGGCATTGCAGGCAGACTCCGTTCCCGGCGGTTTCAATCCATTTTTCATGTCCATCGTAATACCCAAGACGGCAAAAGCTCCGCTCGTCTGCTTCATATTTGTCCTGCTGTGCCTTGCCCGGAACATGGCATTCAAGGCATGACATGGAATCATGGGGAGATCGAGAAAGTTCATCATAGATGTTCGAGACATTATGACATTTTGCACAATTTTCAGGGGCAGGAAACGTTTCTGGTTCAGGACCTTTGAGAATATTATCTGCCAAAACCGGGGAACCCCAGAAAAGCATGGCGGCCAATACACTCAAAAATATTTTTCTCATTTTTTCACCTCCCTCATTATTGAGCTAGTTCAGTGATGTCCTAATTTTAAATGCGTTATAATTTTCTCGCCTGGGCTGTCAAAAGGGACTTCAACCGGTCCAGAGATGTGGGATAACCCTGCATTGGGATCCCCATCCAGTCACAGTAATCCAGAAATTCTTCGGGATGCTCCGCCATATACTGATCCAGATACCCGATACCGTCTAAAACAATGGCACCGCCCGTGTGCCTGGGAAAATTTTCATTGGCTAAGCCTTTATCCCATCCCTTGAACACCAGCTTGCGGAACCGGACCCACCCGGGAGTCATCCACCAGACTTTTTCGCCCCCGGCAAGTTCTGCAGCTATTTTTTCCTGCTCCGCTTCATCGGCAATCATGCCCATGCAATGGCTGGCTTCAATTCTGGCAATCCCCGGTCCCTGTTCTTCGATGATGACCTGCATGGTCCTTAAGGGATTGTCGGCATTCACGTAACAGAACTTGCCGCCGTAAACCACAATGACCTTGTCGACCTTTTCCCTGGCTTTATTTATTTTCTCGACCAGCTGCCGTTCAAGTTCATGAATATCCTGGTGAAGGCCGGGCGTGGTATAGTAAATATGTTCCGTGTCCAGAAACCCCTCTTCCTGTAAACGGGTTAACTCCAGACGCATGGTTCCGCAGGCGACGATAGCAATATCTGAAAAAGATAAATCGCTCATAAAAAGACTCTCCATTCTGACAATCGAATGTCACAGGTATGTTTTAATTATTGCCGGCAGGCGGCCCTGTGATGACCCCAGAGACCTCGCCGGTAATTGAAAAATAAAGATATTATGAAAAGAGTGATGTCATTCCCGGGAAACTTTTCAATCCGGACGGAAATCAAACACAAATGAATTTATAGTTTAATTTGAGCAGATCAATCACCCGGTATGCCATCGAGTGATTGATCTGCGTTTAAAAAGGGAGATTCGAAAGGAGGTAGATCCAAGCGTCCCTTTATCGCTTGCTTGTATTTGATTTCAATTATTCAATTTTCTTTTGCATCACTTTATTCAAACGATGCCATCAATTCATTTTCAATGGCCTGACTCAAAGTCTCTTCGGACTGAAGTCCGACAAACCGATGAATTTCTTTTCCTTCTTTAAACAGGATCAATGTCGGGACATTTTGTATATCCAGTTCAATGGCAATTTTTCTTACTTCATCAACATCAACGGACACTACCGACGCACAGCCGCAAAACCGCCGGGCCAGAGAATGAATAATTCTTTCCTGAATCCGGCACGATGCACACCAGGGCACATCAAAATCAACTAATGCCACCCCCCGGGCGGTAATCGTTTTAAATTCAGAAAATGTTGGTTTTAACATCTCTCCTGTCCCACTAACCCGAATTCCTCATGAAAACAAAATGCGTGTAACAGTTTTTAATTCCGCTGATTTCTATTTTTCGCGCGCATAGGGCCATGCCATGATGCCGCCTTCCATGACTTTAACGTTCTTCCAGCCGTTGGCGTTGAGTATCAGTGCAGTTTCATATCCCCGCAGGGAAATCTTGCAATAGCAGATGATCTCTTTTTCCTTGTCTGCGGGAAGCTCATCCAGGCGACCACGCAGCGCACCCAGCGGGATCAGTTTTTCACCAACACCAAGACGCATTTCCTCAAATTCAACAGGAGAACGCGCATCCAGCAGAAACGGTTTGTCGTCGGAATTCTGGGCCTTTAATTTTCCCTCTACTTCTTCAGCAGAGATTCCAATCATGCGGCCGCACAATTTATTCTGCATGATGTGCGCTGACGCGATGAAATGATCAATTGCCAAAGAAAAAGGCGGCGCATAGGGCAAATCCGAATTCACAAGGTCGTCCACTGTCTGTTTGCCCTGAATCGCCATAGCTGCGACAGCGACCTGTTTGCTGACATCTCCCGGCCCCACGCATTGATACCCGATGAGGCGCTGATCTTTTTTATTGACCAGCATTTTGCTGACCAAGAGCTTTGCGCCCATAAATCCGGGTTTATCCGGGCTTGCATTGATAACGGTTTCTATATCGGTAAAGCCTGCCAGGCGGGCTGTTTGTTCTGAAAATCCGGTAGCGCCGGCGGAGAATTCAAAAATCTTGCAGATGCCGCTTTGTATGGTCCCCGGGAAGCTGGCATTATTACCATTTAACGCATTCTCACCGGCAACACGTCCCTGAAGATTTGCCAGATCGCCAAACGGTGCCAGGACATTTTTATCGGACAGCAGGTTTTTTATCTCAACACAATCACCGGCAGCATATATATCCGGATCTGATGTCTGCATCTTATGATTCACTGCGATGCCTCCCAATGTGCCGATTTCCAACCCCGCATCAGCGGCAAGTTTGGAATTCGGTGCAACGCCGATCGCCATTACCGCAAGCTCACAGGGAAGTTGTGTACCATCGCCCAATTTGACACTTGTCAGTTTGCCATCTTCACCGACAAACTCCGAAACTCCGTTGTCTAAAATAATATTCACGGACTTACTTTTAATATGATTTTCCACCAGTTTTGCCATCTTCCAGTCAAGAAAAGACAAAAGCTGGGGCAGGCATTCCACAATCGTTACCTCAACACCGGCCAGCTGAAGCGCTTCACAGGTTTCAATACCGATCAAGCCGCCGCCGACAATCACTGCTTTTTTTACTTTTTTCTCATCCACCAAAGATCTCAGATAATCCGCATCCCGCATGGACAACAGAGTGGAAATACCGTCTAAACCGATTCCCGGAATCGGCGGCATTTTCGGTTTGGCACCCGTTGCAATAATAAGCTTGTCATATGCCAGGATTTCGGTCTCACCGTTATTAGCATCCTGACATGTAACGGTATGATTAACTTTGTCTATTTCCGCTACAGCTACTTCTGTTCGGGCATTAATGTCCTTTGTTTTTAAAAAAAAATCCGAGTCCCGGACAACTCCCGTAGGGGTACACAACAACATATTTCGATCATCAAAAAGATCTCCCACATAGTATGGATATCCACAAGAGGCCATGGATAGATCAGGGTCTTTCTGAATGATTGTAATTTCAGCATTCTGGTCAATACGTCTGGCTCGGGCAGCCGCTTTGGCACCGGCGGCTGACCCGCCGATAACAATCAGTTTTTTCTGTTTCATTGCTGTTCCTCTTCTTTTTAACAGGTTCAAATGGGTAACAACCCGGATTGAATTCGTGTTTTCCGATCACATTGATGTCAAGGTGAAATACATTTCACTTTCCATGCCAACGGCAAAAATAATTTACAATTCATTTTTCAATTTTTTTTTCTTAATTTCCACAATCAATTTAACTTCTTAATTTTATATAAATAATTAATAATAATAGTTTTCAAATCTACTTTATAAATGCAAAAAAAAAAGCCTTTCACAACATTTCAATTGACGTAAACGGTAACCAATGCTACCCAAAAGTAACGATGGTAACGTTAGGTAACGTTTATTTTTAAAATCTCAAATAAAACCAAACCATGACAAATCAAATAAAAATATGGAATAGTCAGTTTGCAAACCTCCTGCTTGATTCCATGGCAGAAGGCGTTTTTACACTGAATGCAAGCGGCATCATTGAATCCTGGAATCCTTCGATGGAAAGGATTGCCGGATATTCCGCAAAAGAAGCCATGGGACAAACCTGCAGAATGCTGAAATTTTCAAGCTGTTTTGACAGTACATGCCCGGAAAATGCCAAAGAATGCGGTATATTTCAAAACAGGAATGTCGCGCCCACGGAATGCAAACTGGAACATAAAGACGGCCATATGATATCCGTCATTAAAAATGCCCGCCTGGTAAAAGATGATAAAGGGTCCGTTCTCGGAGTTGTGGAAACGATTACCGATCTTTCCGAATTAACCATGGCACGCCTAAAAGTAGAAGAGGCCAGACAGAAACTGCTGGAAATTCATCAGTTCGGCAATCTTATCGGAAAGAGCCGCATCATGCAGGAGGTTTTCAAGGCGATAAAAGCCGCAGCAAACAGTGATGCGACCATACTGATCCAGGGAGAAAGCGGTACCGGCAAAGAACTGGTCGCCGGTGCCATTCACTACAATCATGACCGGTCCCGGAAACCCCTGGTAACCGTTAACTGCAGCGCACTGGCCGAATCCCTGCTGGAAAGTGAGCTGTTCGGCCATGTCAAAGGTGCCTATACCGGCGCCCACCAGGATCGGAAAGGCCGGTTTGAGGAAGCAGACGAAGGAACCATCTTTCTTGATGAAATCGGCGATATCAGTCCATTCATCCAGCTGAAGCTGCTGCGGGCAATCCAGGAAAGGCAGATCGAGCGGGTGGGCGAATCGAAAAAACGACATGTGGATATCCGAATTATCACGGCAACACATAAAGACCTTTACAACCTTGTGGCGCAGGGGCTTTTTCGCGAGGATCTGTATTATCGCTTAAAAGTGTTCCCTATTCATATCCCCCCCTTAAGAAAACGAAAAGAAGACATCCCGCTTCTGACCCGGCATTTTATTAACCAGTTCAACCAAAAAACCGGCAAGTCAATTAAAGACGTAACGTCTGATGCGCTCCGGTTATTTATGGATTATCAATGGCCCGGCAATGTTCGGGAGCTTGAAAATGCCATTGAGCATGCCTTTGTTCTGTGCACTACCGATCAAATCAGCATCTTTGATCTGCCGGTGGAGATTCGTCAGATGGAATACCGCCCGCTTGTAAATGATGATCCAGAGACCTTGCCGGCACACATCAGCAAAAAAATAACCAAATCCGGACTGATTGAGTTGCTTGATGAGTGCGAATGGAATAAAGCGGAAGTCGGCCGTCGCATCGGGAAAAGCAGAACATCAATATGGAAATACATGAAGAAATGGGATATTCCTTTGGAAATGCCTGAAAATTGATGGCTTCGTAAAAACCGACACACGTTGAATAAGGATAAAATTAATGAAAGTTGCCGCCATTCAAATAACGGCCGACCTGGCTGAGGTTAAAACCAACATGAACAAAGCCCGGGCACTGGCCGAAAAAGCGTTTCAAGCCGGGGCTGAGTGGGTGATTCTGCCGGAATTTTTCACTTCCGCCGTGGGGTTTACCCGCAAAATGAAGCATGCGGCGCAAGCCCTGGACGGTCCTGCCATGGATCTGTTAAAATCCCTTGCCAGAGCCCATGATGGAGTTGTGGGCGGTTCGTATATCAGTTGGAAAAATGGTGATTGCTATAACACATTTGTGTTGGCTATGCCCGACGGCACCACCTTTTTTCATGACAAGGACCTGCCCACCATGTGGGAAAACTGCTATTATGTAGGCGGCTCTGACGATGGTGTATTGAAAACCCCTTCAGCCCGTGCAGGAGTTGCCCTGTGCTGGGAATTTATCCGCACACAGACTGCCCGGCGGCTGATCAACCGGGTGGACCTGGTAGTCGGCGGGTCCTGCTGGTGGACACTGCCTGAAAAACGGCTGCCCGGATTTCCCAAAGAACTTCATGACAAAAACCTGGCCATCATGAAAGCGACTATCCCCCGCTTTGCCCGGATGCTGGGTGTGCCGGTGATCCATGCCGCCCATGCCGGAAAGATGAACAGCGGCCTGCCGATGGTGCCCGGATTTCCTTACCGGTCATATTTTCTGGGAGAAACACAGATTGTCGACGGCACCGGCAAACAACTGGCCCGGATGAGCCATACGGACGGGGAAGGATTTATTACAGCAGATATAGATGTCAAACAAAGAAATATGTTATCTGAATCGATCCCGGACAGTTTCTGGATTCCCGACCTGCCGGTACAATTAAAAATGATCTGGGCGTTTCAGGACTGGCACGGCAGACGATATTACCGAAAAAAAACCCGGCCATTGATGCAGAAGCAATTTAAAGACATAAATAAATAATTATCAGACAAATAACCGGCCAAAGATCCAAAATAATGAACCGGATTAAAAGCTATATTTTTACAATTCTGATTTCAGCGGCTTTTATCTATGGTTCATTTCTATGTACGCTCCACGTTCAATGCCTGCATGATCTTTCAAAAGGGTCTTTAGTTCTTTTTTGTACCGGATTCACCATAATTATTGCGGGTTTTATAGTGATCAACCTGTTAATGGAATCGGCTCACATGGACAGCACGGTAATGCAAAGAATTGCGTTTTCAGCCTGCATCACGGTACTTATTTTTATGGGCACTCATCTGTTTGCTTTACACCCATACACGCATGGATGTCATATTTTTTCGGCCGACAATATGGCATTTTATTTCGGCGTTTACCTGGTAATATTCGGTGTGTCTTTTCTCCATTTTTTACTTAAAGATTAAACAGTGCCTGAACAAAAACCGAATGAATGAAACAGGGTAAACATTCCGGCTATTGATGCGAACAGTTTAATCTTGTGTAAAACCAAAAGGAATGCGACAATCTAAAACATCTACAGATGAATAATCTTCATATAGCTGATTGAATCGTGCAAATTTTAACCGTAATTCCGAATGCGGGCCGGCCCGGCCAGGGGGGAATAGCATGGACATGGTTAAAAATAACGGTTTTGACAAAAGCATTGAAGCCTCCGACAAGAACATCCCCCATACACCGGAAGAAGACGTTGTCTCCCTGATTTATCATTTAGTGGATGCAGCAACCGGCCGGGAGCTCCTGCTCCTGCGCAACACAAAAGGCATCATCCCGCCCTGTAAGCGCGGCTGTTATCAGTGCTGCAACCAGCATATTCTGATCAACCGATCAGAAGCTCATGCTTTAGGACAATTTATCCGGCGCCAATTTTCAACTGAGGAGACCAACAGACTCATGTTACGCACGCGGCAATGGCACAATTGGAATGATAATCGGCCTGGAAAAAATTCATTGCCAGGCATCAACCAGCCGGCAATTTTTTCCGGGGGCCGACCTTTCTGTCCGTTGCTGGTCAAAGGCTCATGCAGTGCCTATCCCATGAGGCCGATATCCTGCCGGACACATTTTGTGTGTTCAGACCCTGCTTTCTGCCGATTTTCAGATAACCCCTCAGCTGCAAAACCTAAACCGATAGCGCTCACATCCGTGGTGACAGCGACAAACCTGTTTTCAAAACGCTTAAAAAAGAGTATTAATGAAAATGCATCGGATTTCTCGCATGGTACCATGCTTCTCCCCCACTGGCTGGCAATTGAAATGGGCTGGGCTTTTGCCATATCCGCCTGACAGGAAAAAATTATAATGAACAACATTAGAAATACAGTCGGGCTTGCGCTGGGCAGCGGCGGCATCAAGGGATTGGCTCATGTCGGGGCGATCAAGGCATTGACGCGCCACAATATACCGATTGATTATATTGCCGGAACCAGCATCGGGGCCTGGGTGGGTGCCCATTACGCGATATACAAAGACATTGAAAAGCTTGAGACCTATACGATTGGGAAAAAAAAGGAAAAACTTCATTCCATGTTTGAGCTGACGCTCAAAGGCGGCTTCATCAAGGGCAACAAAATGGAGCAGCTTTTTGAGCAATGGTTAGGAGATACCGGATTTCAAGGCACACGGATCCCTTTGAGAATAATCGCCACGGAACTGACCAGTGGCAAAGAGATTGTTTTTTCAACCGGTAAAATTGCGCCGGCGGTCCGCGCCAGTATGGGGGTGCCTTCCATTTTTGCGCCGTTTGAATATAATGGCATGCTCCTGGTGGATGGCGGAATCTGCAATCCGGTTCCCGCGGATGTGGTCCGGAAAATGGGCGCAGATATCATCATTTCAATAAACCTTGACAATTACCGGCTTGAAGGGTTGTTCAACAAAAAGGAGGTCAATTCCATTGCCAGTGTATCCTCCCGAAGTATCAACCTGATGCAGCATTACCTGGCAAAGCATTGTATGAGATCCTCCGATGTGGTCATTGAACCGGAAAATTCACATGAAGAACTGGCTGCCTGGAAAAACTACTTTACCCATGATATCGGCCATCAGCACGTTCAGCTCGGCGAAACGGCAACCGAGGAAAAAATCCCCCAAATCAAACAATTGCTGTACGGACAGGTAACGTCTGCCACGGCTGCTGCCGAATAGAAAAAACGATTTCCACATCAAACGTCATAAATTAGAAATACCCAGCCGGATTAAAACATTGAAAACGTATAGGCAGCATGTATGCCGATATCCGGGCTGTTGTCAAAAAAGAAAAGATTTTCAATCACCCCGAGCTCAAATATTCCCTTGCCGATACGCTTTTTAAACCCCAGCGTTAATTCGATAATCGGATTATCCAGTTCCGGATAATCCGCTGTCGGAGAGGCAACTACCAGATGCGCCAGCAATGAAAAATTATCAGACCAGGCATATTCCAGAGCATTCATCATGGAGTAGCGCTGTCTTTCGAGTTTCAGTTCGTCGATGCCTTTGGATCCATAAAAAGTTGCGCCCACGCCATGGTATCCAACAAGCCGGTTGCGGCTCCAGGCTAAAGTCGTTTGTAGAGAAACATCCAGCCCGTTTTGCTTCCATCCGTCATCCATGGTGGAGGTGGGAAGCTTGCAAAGCACCCGGACGCCCATGGCCGGAGTGACATCCATTATCCGGTAAGAACCGCCGACCACGATGTTTCCCAGAAAAGTTCCCGGCACGTCATCGCTTGAATCAATGATATCGCCTTCCGGGGACACATACATCAGGGATGTTCCATTCCGCTCCCATTTGTCACGATTATGCTGATCGATTCCGAATGTATCGTGAAACCCTTCAATGAATCCGTCCAGGATGCCGCCGGTATGGTAAATAACGGGAACCGTTGCTTCCAGCCGGACTTTTTCAGTTAGTTTCACCGAAATCCTCGGGTTTAAAGAAACCGTCTCCATATCCAGCAAAAAACTTCCGTGCTCAAACGGAAATGTTTCCGGATCTTCCTCCCAGTCATAGGGTCTGTCGGCTTCCACATGAAAAGTCCACACATTAAACCACCGCGCGGCAAGATTAAACTGTACCCGGCCCTCTTTATGATCATCCGGGGCAATAAACATCGGCGTTTCCCGAAACATTTCACCGAATCCCACCGCCGGCAAATGAAACGGCCCCATACCGGCGGCCAGAACCGAATTCGGGAAAAACACCGCTGCACCAAGAAAAAATATTTTCAACAGCCGAAACAGATAGTGTTTTAAAATTTCTTGCAACATAGACAAATCATCGAATACCATTTTCATATACCCTCAAGAAAACCGGAACAGGCTTTATTCATAATTCAGTAATAATCCATTGACTTTAAAAAATATAAACAAAAAAAATTAAACTCTCAAGAAATCTTCCCTAATTATTTACAAAATGCTTCAGCTGTATTACAAAAAAAAAGTATGTTGATTTTATCACAAAGGAGAAAAAATGAAATCAGGAAAAGTGGGTGCAAGAATCAAAAAAATGCTGCATGAAAAGAATATAAGCGTGGACCAGCTGGCAAAACAGACGGGTCTGAATATCAATTTTTTAAACCAAATCCAGGCGGCAGACGTCTTCCCGTCCCTCGGCCCAATGCTGAAAATTGCAAGGGCTCTGGGCGTCCGGCTGGGGACTCTTTTAGATGACCAGACGAGCCCGGATCCTTTGATTGTAAGGCAGGATGACGCTAAAGAAGAAATCCACATGCTGCCGGACAAGGACAAACCCGTTGAACTTAAATTCTACTCTCTGGGAAAAGGCAAGACCGACCGGCATATGGAACCCTTTTTCATCGAGATCCTTCCGGAATCCGCAAAAGATAAAAAACTTTCTTCCCATGAAGGAGAAGAGTTTATCGTGGTGATTTCCGGTGAAGTGGAAGTAATTTACGGACAGGACACGCATCATCTCAAGCCCGGGGACAGTATTTATTACAATTCTATTGTTCCCCATTATGTAAGCTGTGAGTCAGATGAGAAAGCATCTATTTATGCGGTTCTTTATATTCCGGAGTAAGAGCTGATGGAAGGAAACAAACATATGAATTCAGATCTGCTTCAGAATCTGACTTTGGGCCAGATTCTTGACCGGGCGGTTGACACGCACCCGGATAACGAAGCCATCATCTATGTGGACAGGGATTACCGGCAGACATACAGAGAATTTTCCGAATCCGTGAACCGGGTGGCAAAAGGGTTGATGGCCCTTGGCGTTCAAAAAGGCGAAAAGGTGGCAATCTGGGCCACGAACATCCCCTACTGGGTAACGCTGCAGTTTGCCACGGCAAAAATCGGGGCGATTCTGCTGACCGTTAACACCAATTATAAAACTGCGGAACTCTCATACCTGTTAAAACAGTCCGAGTGTGAAAACATATTTACGATCAACGGGTACCAGGATACGGATTATATTCAGACAATCTATGAACTGATTCCCGAGTTAAAAACCACCCAGCGCGGGTTTTTAAAAAGCAATGAATTTCCGGATTTAAAACGGGTATTTTTCATGGGACATGAAAAACACCGGGGAATGTATTCCATCCCGGAAGTTGAAGCCCTGGCCCCTATGGTCAGTGACGAGGCATACTTAACACGCCAGACTGAACTTGATCCCGATGATGTGGTCAACATGCAGTATACATCCGGCACCACGGGATTTCCCAAGGGCGTGATGCTGACCCACAACAGTATCGGCAACAACGGCTTTTGGATCGGTGAAAATCAGAACTTTTCCCACAAAGACCGCCTTTGCCTTCCGGTGCCCCTGTTTCACTGTTTCGGGTGCGTCCTGGGGGTGCTGGCCGCCGTGTCCCATGCCGCCACGATGGTCATTCTTGAATCTTTTGACCCGGTCAAGGTTATGGCCTCGGTTGAGCAGGAAAAATGCACTGCTTTGTACGGCGTTCCCACCATGTTTATTGCGGTACTGGATCACAAGCTCTTTGACAAATTTGATTTTTCATCCATGAGGACCGGCATTATGGCGGGTTCCCCCTGTCCCATCAATATCATGCGGCAGGTCATCGACCGGATGTACATGAAAGAAATTACGATCTGTTACGGCCTGACCGAAGCCTCCCCGGTAATCTCCCAGACACGGATCGAAGATGATATTGCCAAACGGGTGGAGACCGTGGGACGCGCCATGCCAGGCATTGAGGTAAAACTTGTGGATCCGGAGACCGGTATGGAAGTTCAATCGGGCGAACAAGGCGAGGTCTGCTGTCGGGGGTATAACGTCATGAAGGGATACTACAACATGGCCGATGCCACCGGCAAAGCCATAGACAAAGACTCCTGGCTCCATTCGGGAGACCTGGGCGTGATGGACAAAGACGGCTATATTGCAATCACCGGCCGGCACAAGGACATGATCATCCGGGGCGGCGAGAACATCTATCCCCGGGAAATCGAGGAATTCCTCTACAACATGGAAGACATTCTCGATGTCCAGGTGGTGGGGATCCCCAGCCAGAAATACGGAGAAGAAGTGGGGGCGTTTGTTATCTTAAAGGAAGGAAGCGACTGCACGCCGGAAGATGTGCGCGACTTCTGCCGGGGGCAGATCAGCCGGTACAAAATCCCCAAATATGTGGCCATGGTGGACTCTTTTCCCATGACCGCCAGCGGCAAGGTCCAGAAATTCATCCTCAGGGATGATGCCAAAACCTGGTTTCCGGAATCGGGCAACTAATCATTAAAAGGCCAAAAAATGAAATTACGCAAAATCACATCCCTGACCGCTCTGCTGTCGTTTACAATATTGATGTTAACCAGCATTATTCTCTACATCGTTCCCCATGGACGCGTCGCTTACTGGTCAAACTGGCAGTTATGGGGGTTATCAAAAGATCAGTGGGGCAATATTCATCTCAATATCGGCATATTATTTCTAATCTCAATTTTTCTCCACATCTATTACAACTGGAAACCGATCCTGTCTTACCTGAAAAATCAGGCCCGGCAGTTAAAAATTTTTACAAAAGATTTTAATCTTGCACTTATTCTGACCCTCTTTGTTGCCCTTGGAACCTATTATGAAATACCGCCGGTCATCTGGTTAATCGACGGCAGCAGCGCTATTAAGGATTCTGCTGCCTTAAAATATGGAGAGCCCCCATACGGGCATGCGGAACTGTCATCATTAAAATCGTTTAGCGCAAAAATGCAGCTTGATCTTGAAAACAGCCTGCAACACCTGCGAAACAACGGGATTACAGTTAACAGCGAAAAGCAGACAATCAAAGAAATTGCATCATTGAATAAAAAGACACCCCAGCAGATTTATCTTGCCATGCAGCCGGCGGAAACAAAAAATCCCGGCATTCCGACGTTACCGGATAACCCGCCGCCTGGTTTCGGAAATCAATCCCTGGCAGAAATTTGTGAAAAATATCATTTAAATACGGACCATATTCTCAAGGCCCTGTTGCGGGAAAACATCAGTACGGAACCTTCAATGAGCATCCGGATGATCGCCGGCCAAAACAATATCAGCCCGTTTGATGTATATCTGGTTATAAAGACCGAAGGTGGAAAGCGGAAAACTGAAGGTTAAAAAACAATGTTGCCGCCAATTTTCCCAATTTCTGCGTTGAAACCAAATTTTAATCACTTAATGTTTGCCTTAACCGCTGCAATAAAATCAGGATTGGTGACGCAGCCGCCGCCGATGAAATTTGCGCCGGCATCAATCAAATCAGGAACAAAAGCGGCAAACTGATCCGGGGTGACGGTTTACACGGTTTCGCCTTTGATTCGTTCCGGCATTCTCCCGCGTTGGCTTTCATCCATAGCGGCCGATCGGTAACCGCCCGCATCCTTTTACAAATCGGAATAAATCTTTCAATGCCCTTGCCGCAATTGGATCCGATGACATCAACGCCGGCGGCGGCAAATTTTTCCGCAACCTCTTCCGGGGGATTGCCCATCATGGTTCGATCCTTGTCCCTGCCGGAATCAAAGACCATGGTGGCAACCACCGGCAGGCCGGTCTTTTTGGCGGCGGCAATGGCTGCAAGTGCTTCTGTGATATCCATCATGGTTTCAACAGCAATGGCATCGGCACCGGCCGCTGCGATGGCTTCCGCCTGTTCGGTAAAGGCTTCCTTATAGATATCTATATTGGAGGTATTTTCATATGCATGCAGCCCGTCAGCCCTCCATTTTATAAAGGTATCAATGAGCAGCGTATTGTCACCGCAGGAATGGAGAATAAATTTACCGCCCCGGTCATGGACCGCACGGATAATTCTTTTGTATGAAGGCCCGAAAAGACGGTCAATCATTTTCGGATTCATCATGGGACCGCTTTTGAAAGCAAAATCATCAGACTGATGGAGAATCATGACGCCCGCATCCATCATCGCCATTATTGTATATTGAAATATAATTTGTTCAGATAAAAATATAGTCTTAACGACATTGCTATGATTAAGTAAAATAAAAATGATAAAAATAAATCACCGAAAGTTTTTCCTTCAAATGATTGAAGCTGATTTTATGTCGTTTCTGGCATATTCTGAGCCGGCTCCGGGTGCCGTCCATAGACAAAAAACGCTCACCGCTCCTAAAGAGTTGAAAAAACGCCTGCGTCGTGGTAAAAAAAAGTAGGTTTTGAGATTAAAAAAAGATAGTTATTTCGAAAATTTATGAGGTTGAAAAAAAAAGGATGATGAACCGAGACGAACAAATAATCGCCGTCGATTATTTCACAGAATGCCTGAAAATTGAGTTTCAGATGGAGGTTAATGCAGGGAATACACCAGAATTATGTGACCAAGACACAGTGATCGAATGGATGATTAAATACCTGATCACCAAGCGAATGAACGAATCGAATTTCAACTTCCAAAGCCAAAAATCATAATCTGAGCAGATGGTGGACGGCTTTTGGATATCAGGCTGTTCAAAAATACCATAGATCTGAGACCACTGCTAACGCCCATCAATAGTTTCTGATCTGAATGAACACAAGACATGATCTTTTCGCAAAAATCCTCAAAGCTATTGGGTGTGCGATGGGATGCTGATTTTAGTGACGAACACTATGGCAAAAGTTGGATTTTTTCGAATCCCATTGCCTGAAGATTGCCTCTACAAACCGACAGCAATGCGAAATTTTTCAAAAGTGCAGCTTATCGATAAGGCCAATCAGTATTCTCTACTTTTTTTATAATAAGCACTTCGATAATGACGGTTTGAGAATGGCTCGTAATATATAAATTGGAAAAATCTTATTGAGAAGCTGTTTCAAAGGAAACAACTATAATCTCAAGATTTTCTGGAATATTTTCAGGTTTTTGCCTTGAGGTGGTGCCAGCATAAGCAATATTTTCAATCATGAATTCTTTCTCTTCACCGATGGGGATATAATTGATGACGGGCTGCTGCTCAGCGGTTTTTTCCGCATCCGGCGAATGAATCCAGCTTCCGTCATATCTGATTATCTCAGTGCATGACAGGCAGTTGCCGGTGACTACAACTTTTTTTACATCCACCTCTCCGACATTTTTAACTTTTCCCTTTGCACAAAGCACAAAGCCGGTTTTGGTGACTCTTTCAATGTAAAAATCATATTCTGAGACAACCACCTTTCCCTGTTTCGGTTTCTCACAGGAAAAAAGACATACGCTTAAAATCATCAGCAGACAACAAATCACTATTGTGCGGTCGGGAATATGCATTACTAGAATAGCTCCTTATTAAAATTTACAAGTTGGAAATAAGCGTCTAAGGAAATTACAGATCCATGATCGGTGTGTTTGCGTATAAGCACCGGGATAGGTTAATGTGATTTAGCGATGACAATAACATGGAAATACTAATCAATCAATTATTAATATTATCTGCTTATCCGGTTCGCTCAAGTTGACTAATTTACTACTATCTGGCTGATATTTCATAAAATTATGCTTCCACGATTGAAAGGCATGGTATTTACGGCTTGTTGAACAATTCTATAAAATCGTTTACCGACGTAT
>JAQYVU010000047.1 GCA_030145385.1 Desulfococcaceae bacterium | reverse complement strand
TTCCAGTACCAATACAACGGTCCTTCTGGAAACAAGGCTTTATGATGTAAAAACTGAACAGCTCATGTGGACCGGCCAATCAAAAACCTTGAAAGTAGAATCAGTCAATGAACTTATTAATGATGTGATTACCGTGGTGATTGACGATTTGCAGAAAAATAAACTAATCTCTAAAAAGTAAAGATCCTGTGTTATTTTTGATTTAATTACCTTCCAAATTTTCTGATAAATCATTTATTTTTTTTCAAAAATAAATGGATTCCCTTGCCTGATAATATCATTAAAAATGTCATCCCATTATCCCGAACGTTCATATTAGAAAGGATAATGGGATGACATGTTTTTAAGCACATCTGCCATATTTTAAATAATAGCTTCAAAAAAGATATATTCCCCTGTTTCCATAAATTTATTGAATTGTAAACTTTACTTGGAGTCTTTTAATACTTTCTTTAAAAAGAATATATTAATATTAAGGACTGTTCATAACCCTAATAACTTTTTAACTGACTAATTATAAAAAGAATTTTATATAATTAATGTGGTGAAAACGTATTGTATTGAGAGTTTAAAACCGTTGATTTGTGAACAGCTTTTTTAAAATTGTTTAAAACTGTTCAGTTATCAACAAAATATCAATACAAATATGTTTATAAAAAAAGATGAATATAAACCAAATCCAGTAAACTTTCTTCAAGAGCCGGAAGTATGATGAAAAAGATGGCTGTCTCAAACAAAATAATCGGCAATATTGCCGGAAACGCTATATGGAGTGGAATAGAGTTAGACAGTTGTTTTTTTATCGTGTGATACATGGCTCAACGCCTGTTATTTACAAATAGCTAACTTCACTATATAAAATTAAGCTATTATTTACTAAAGTCAAATATTGTCAATGGTGCGTAAATGTTAAATAATGTAAAGTTATCGTACATTGAAAAAAATATGAGTATTTTATTTTAAGGAAAAAGCATGCTGGAAATCTTAAAAAAAAAGAACATAGATAATCTTTTTTGGGCTGAGCTTGGATTGGCGGTTTTCGTATCGATCGGTTCTCTTCTTATTCATATCACATTTTTGATGCATGCCGGCGCATTATGGCGTGATGAGGTGAGCTGTGTTAACATTTCGCAACTGCCTTCCCTGGAAAAAATGTGGACAGCCATGCAGTTTGATTCTCCTCCGCCGTTATTGTTTTTTATTTTGCGTGGCTGGACTGGTCTTGGTTTCGGTGACTCAGACATCAGGTTAAGGACACTTGGTGTAATTATCGGGATAAGTTTAATTGGTATATTATGGCGGAATGCATGGAAAATGGGATATAAAATTCCGCTGGTTTCTCTGGTCTTAATAGGGTTGTGCCCGACATTTTTTATTTACGGGAACACCCTTCGCCCATATGGAATTGGGGTCCTGCTGATGATCTGGATGGTTTATTCAATCTGGGAGGTGGTTCAAACACCTGTTTGGAATAAAACATTAAAAGCAGGCATTGCATCAATTCTGGCGGTAAATTGTGTTTATTATAACTGGCTGATTATATTTTCTGTTTATTTTGGGGCGTTGGCGGTGATCGTGCGCAATCGTTCTTTTAAAACCATCGGCGCATTAATTATCATTGGTATTTTAACCCTTGCTTCTCTTTCAATGCATTTTATCAGACTTCCTCAGCTTATGGAAATGACAAGGATCTGGAAGAAAGGTACAAATATGGAACAGATCATAAATAAATATGTAGAAGCAGTGAGTGCTTCGGGTTCTTTAATGATCTGGGTCTGGTTTTTTCTTTTTATATTTACCCTTATTTATTTTACTTATTATCTTTTCAGAGATGTTAAGCAGAAGAAGCATGAAAAAAACGATCTGATGCTGTTTATGGGTATTTCAACTGGCGTCAGTGTTGTGTGTTATTTACTGTTTCTTGCAAATCTCAGTTATAATATGGAATCCTGGTATTTTATGACAATCATGGGTTTTCTTGCCATCTCTTTTGAAATTGCACTTTATGGTGCATTTAAAGATAAAAAAATTGCCCGGGTGATCAAGTTCGCTTTGACAGGCATTATTGCCGTATGGATGTTTGTTATTGTATGGCCCCAGGCACAAACCCGAATGACCAATATTGATCTGCTTTCCACAAAACTCGAATATTCGGCCGATAAAAATGATCTTATTATCGTAGATAATTGCTGGCCCAGTATAACCTTTGCGCGATATTACTCGGGAAAAACGCCCTGGATGACGATTCCTGAAATTAATGATAATCGTTTTTACCGGATGGATCTTTTTGAAAATAAAATGATGGAACAAAGGCCGCTCCAGAATATTATTAATAATATAGCCATGACACTCAGGTCCGGAAATAAGGTTTGGATGGTCGGACAATTTAATTATCTAAAAAAAGGAGAAGTTCCCGGAAGTTTACCTTCACCGCCATTGATTAAAAGCGGATGGTACTCGGGACCCTATCATTATATATGGTCAAGGCAACTATCTTATTTTATTCAGTCAAACGCGAAAATAATTAAAGAAATAACAATTCCGGTATCCGGCCCTGTCAGTAAATATGAAAAGTTACCGTTATTTTTAATTAAAGGATAAAAGGTTAGAGTAAAAATAATATCAAATAAACGGCTATTGCCTGTTATAAGGAGCTATATAATTGAAGTTGTTCAGGTGAAAATGAGTATGAAAGAAAAAAATCAGGAATTTTTAAACGGCTTGAACAGGTATTCAAGACCGTTTACCTTGATTTCATAAATATTTTGAAGCATTTCCCCCAATTCCCCTTTGGGAAATCCTTTCTGGGAAAACCAGATCACATAGGGTTCCGGCAGATCCACCAAGCGGACACCGGCATATTTTCCAAACGGCATTTTAGCATGTGCCAGTTTCAGCAGATATTGTGGGTCCGGAACCTGTATTCCGGAAGATTGATTATCAAAAGTCATCAAATATTCCAGTTAAATTGTTTTAAAATCAAGGTTAACGCCCGGTCTGGTGTTGCGGTAATTAAAACATCGGACCCGGTCTCCGGATGAGTGAAATTCATTTCAACGGCTGCCAGCAGCAGGCCTTTGCAGTTGAAGCGGTTTACAAAAAATTTATTGTGAACATCCTTTCCGTACCGGGTATCTCCGATAATGGGATGGGACAGATGTTTCATGTGCCGCCGCAGCTGATGGCGGCGGCCGGTTTTAGGAATCAGTTCTGCCAGAGAATACCGGGTGGTGGGATATTTGTCCACTGCAAAAGGAAGCTCTATTTTTGCCAGCCGTTTAAAGTCCGTGACTGCCGGATATGTTTTGATATGCGGATCATTTTTCAGCCTTGCCCGGCGTTTTATGTACCGGTCTTTTATTTCTTTTACCGGATGATCCACGGTTCCTTGCTCCGGAATATATCCTCTGACCACTGCGATGTATTTTTTTAGTATCTGACCGTTTTGAAACAATTGCGCGGTCTCTTTGGCAATTTCCGGACTCAGTGCAAACAATAAGACACCGGATGTGGGCCGATCCAGCCGGTGTACCGGGTATACCCGCTGACCGATCTGGTTGCGGACCATCTGGAGGGCGAATTTTTTTTCTCTTTTGTCTATGGGACTGCGATGCACCAGCAGGCCGGCCGGTTTGTTTACCGCTACAAAGTGTTCATCTTTATATAATATTTCAAGTTCGTGTGTGTGTTCCATTATTTCTTTCTTCTTTAAAACCTGTTCTTTTTTTAAGACAGGCAAAAGGTGTTCGGATATGCCTTAAATTTTATTAATCATACTCTTACTCATAATCCTAATCTTTTATGATCCATTTTTGAATAAAAAGCAGATCTTTCCCAGTTGGCGATAATTTGATCTCGTTCAAACGGTCTCCTTGGAATGCATACGTGATAGTTAGTGCCCGTCCATAAATGCCTAATTTGCCCAATTTCTGCGTCAGGTAAAAATTTTAATCCTCAAAATACTCAATGTATTCCTCCGGTTAAAATTTTGACCTTTCTTGAACTTGAACAAATTATTTCATTTCTGGATGGACACTAGTTATAAAGGGGTCGTCTTATCGGTCTTTTTTTGCCTAATAGAAAAGAATAATCCAATTTTTTTAGCATATTCTAATTTCTTCATTGTTCTAAAATCAAAACCATGATAACAATCCAATATTTTAGATAAAATTATCGTTTAGTCTGTCGTTGTATAATAAAACAAGCACGACCTGTGAAATGATAATTGTTATTCATTTGTGCGGGATATGACTTTTTTAAAAAATGCCATTTCTGGCAGAAATATTCGGGAATACACCCTTATTTAAGGGGATAGGCCGCCATTTTGCGTCTGATGAAGTACTTCGCACCCAAAACGGCCGTCTTATAAAACGGCTATTCGTACATATATTTGCGCCCGACAACTATTCAATCAAAATCAATGAGAAGTAATTATGTTAAATTTTTTTATATCTTCCTTTGGGAAAATTATTACACCCATCACAGCGTTCTTTCTAAAGAAGGCTGCTTCTTCATTTCCTAATTTAAATGGTTCTTGGGTATATGAGCAGATCACCACCGAAAGCTCATATAATCCATATATTAACATGAAGCTCAGATATTTGGCATTGCTAAGAATTGACGGAGAAAAATTGTCAGGTACATCAGAAAAAATTTGGGAGAATAGCCCTTCAGGCGGAGAACGAGAGTATGTTGGGGGAAATCGAACAACTGCAACAATTGAAGGACACATTAAGAAGAATTTCTTTAGTCAAGATGAGGTTGTGATTCATTTGAATGAAAATGGACATGGCAGGCCTTATTCAACACAGCATATTATTAATGTCAAGGATGGCAATTTAATGGAAGGGAGGTTCACCTCAACGGCAGCAAACCAGATTGGAAATTGCAAGTGGATTAGGAAGACTACATGAGAGTGTTTTACTTCGCATTCAGTCTACCTGTAATTCTAATATCAGTTTTACTGGTTTCGCTAATCCCCCGAGTTCGAAATGAATTTAAGCTGGTGCAAAGAATCATCAGTAAACATCCACGAACAGAATTTAATAATTTGCTTACTCATCTTCTAATATTGGCTGAGGATCATAGGTACGAGTCGCATTTTGGTTTTGATCCTATTGCCATTGTAAGGGCAGCTTATAGGATAATTGTTTCAAATAAACTTGAAGGAGCAAGCACGATTGAGCAGCAGCTTGTTCGGACAATCACGGGAAAATATGAGATTACACTATTAAGGAAATCTGAAGAAATAGCCATTGCAGTATTAATCTCCATGAATAACAGCAAAATTGATATTGCATACTCTTATCTCTCTACTGCGTATTATGGGTGCAACATAGTTGGCTATAAATCTGCGTCAAAAGCTTTTCTTTCTGATAAAATATCAAATGATAATGATCTGATCCACGGCGCATCTATTGTTGCTTTGCTAAAAAGGCCCAAACCATCAAAACCAAATAATCTATGGATCAAACGCCATGAGACCAGGGTATTATATATAGTAAATAGGCATAAAGCGCTAACAAACCCCTTGCACACCGACCGGGCTTACAGCGCCGCTGTAATGTAGGTTTTTGTATAATAACCATTCTCGCCTTTTGTCCTTTTTCGGGTTTCACGCCCGGCGGGTGAAGGGCAGCATTATCTGATATATGCAAAGCAAACTCAAAGTATAAAAAATCATGGATTAAATGTTATGAACTCATTTACGAAATCAGAATTATGACTTCATAAGAGTTCTCGACTATATCCCTTAAAAAAAGGTTCCTCTGTATGACTGAATTAAATAATTTGACTATGGATACCGGGGATTTATTAATCGTCAATGCGAATTTAATTAATGGGGCTTCAAATTCAATACAAAAAAGACAATCCATACTGATCAAAGATGGCAGGATTATTGAAATTGGAGAAGAGATCCTAGCCAAGAATATTCCTCAGTTGAATGCAGATGGCGCATATGTGCTGCCCGGCCTTATAGATTCCCATGTTCATCTTATGTGGGGCCCCGGTGCTGCGATACAGAATATAGAACCACCCAACGAACAAAACTGGGAAGAAGGGTGGGGTAAATATTTTTCTCACTATCTGAAAGCCTATCTCGCTTGTGGAGTGACGACAGTTCTTGATGCTTGCGCTTTTCCATTTGTTGTTAATACTATTCGCAAATACCTTCTTGATGGGAATCCAGGACCAAGAGTACTACACCTTGGCCCTTTTATTTCCACTCCAGGGGGATACGGCTGTGATTTTGAGCACACAGCCCAAACACCTGAGGATGTTGAGGAGCAGTTAGAAAAAATATTTGCGTTAAATTCTCTTGGGGTGAAAATACCAGTTGAACGGGGCTGGAGTACCATCGGTGGAAGTTACCCGATGCACTCTTCTGATATCCTACAAGCGATTAAACAAGGTGCCGACAAATGCAAAATGCCGATTTACGTTCATGCAACCAGCGAAGAAGACCAGATCACTGCACTGAAGCTTGGTGTCCACGCTTTGGCCCATACACTAAGCATGAGGTCTGAAAAATTATCTGAAGAATTTATAGAATTAATGAAGCAAACCCAGACTTACCAAATGTGCACTCTTCAGACGATGGATTCTAATTTGACGTATTATTACACGGAACGCCTAAATGACCCGCTACTGGAAATTGTCGCACCGGAACAGGAATTAACAGCAGCGCGGGACGCAAAGATAAGACAGTTGGCTCTTGCAATGAGTGCTGAATATGGTGATTCCCGACCACCGTCACATGACAGCTTTCATTCAAAGCTTCGTCAAAAGTTTCCTTTCACTTACACCATGTTGTTTTCAGCTTTAGTAAAGCTGTTCAATAGTAAAAAAAAACAGGCCATAAGTTTAGAAAACAGCAAAGATGCAATTTCACGCCTGCATCAGGCAGGAGTTCCGATCGTTATGGGAAGTGATACTGCTCATACTCCATCTGCCATCTATGCTTTTCATGGATTCAACAGCCTTCGGGAAATTGAACTTCTTGGAAAAGCTGGATTGACTTGCGAACAAGCAATCAAAGCCGCAACGGTAACCCCTGCAAAAATGCTCGGTCTATCAAATGAAATCGGGACAATTGAAATAGGAAAATATGGAGATTTGGTTATTGTACGGGATAATCCACTGGAAAACCTTCAAGCACTGAGAAGTATCCAATTCACAGTTAAAGATGGAGTTGCCCGCACACCAACAGAGTGGATGAATCTGTGATTCAAATATAGGGAAAACAAACAACAACGATATGTCGTAGACAAATTCCCTCCTAACATCTGAGGTGCTTGCAGATAACTGTCATTTGTGCTGACCGGTGTTAGCGGTTTCAGGTGGCGTGACACGTCGACCCGGTCAGCACAACTCGGGCGTTGGCCAAAAAAAATATAGGGTTCTTATTCCCATTCTCACGCAGCTTTATGGTGCGCAGGGAATCCCGACGAACAAGGGATAAGTGACAGGGCGCCCTTTCTATTCGTTTGATTTCTTTGCCATTAAACATGACCGTCAAATAAAAAGAACAATTTAGATATGTTATTCAGATAAAAATTAAAAAATCTGCTTTAACCAAACCCTCCATTTCGGCGTCGCACTCACATAATCACTCACACATTGCGTATAATGCTCTCCCCATTTTTCAATATCACTGATATTTACCCCGTCATCTAAATGAACGGGATCCTGATTTTCAAAATCACCCCCCCACCGGATGCCGGGATCTAAGCGGATATCGTTTACAAAGCGTTTCAGCGGATCCGGAAGACGATGAAATTTGCCGTTAAAAAGGTCTTTGGATTCAAACACCTTGCCGCCGTAGACAATATTAAAATCAATGGCATGACCGGCCAGGTGATTGGACTTCACCGCCGGCATGACAATGGCATCATATACTTTTTTGTTCGGCGAACGATAACTCTGGGTGATCAGCAAATGCAGGTTGTTTTGTATGGCATATCTATTTATTTTATTTACGATATCATAAAATTCGCGGTGGACAAGCACCTGCCGGCCCCGGTGGCCCCGAAACCGGCTGCCGGTGTATTCACGCATATATGTAAATGTTTTAGGATCCAGATGGGTCCAGAACTGGTTATAAAAATAAAAATACCCGAAAATCAGGGTCAACAGAAGGGGAATGCCGATAAAAAATCTGTGTTTGGATGGTATTTCAGATAATTGCATCTAATTTTTATTTTGGCTGCTGTTTATTCACCCAGTCCGTCACCGCCAATCCTGTTCCGAATGACCAGCCTTTTAGCCGGTTTTTATCCACTGTTTTGATTTCCGCCAGTTCTTCCCCCAATAAAATACGGCCTTCTGCTTTTACATGATATGCGATAATCACCTGGTTCATCTGCTCAAAAGAATACACACCGATCAGTTCGGCAAATGTTCCGGTGAGTCCCAGTTCTTCGGCAACTTCCCGGAGGACCCCGTTTTCCGGTGTTTCTTTTTTTTCCAGAAAACCCGTAATCACGGAATAGATTCCCATCGGCCAGGCCGCATTGCGGGCCAGAATTATTTTGTTTTCATGCTCCACCAGTGCTGCCACCACCGGCGTGGGATTGTCCCAGAACACATAGCCGCAATCTTTGTTTATGCAGCACAGCCGGTTTTGCTGGTCAACCGGTTTCTCAGAAAGATCGGTTTTGCACATAGGGCAGTATTTCATTTTTATCCTGATCACAGCACCATTTTAACGCATGTCATATTTTTTAAATCAACGTAGATTCTGTTTCGGACATCTTCGTTTAAAACCACGGTTTCAAGATTTAACGAAACATATTTTCCCGAACGGCTCGAATTGGATGTTTTGAGCTGATATTTTACTTCTTTCATGCATTCGGCCACAGCACATCGCATCAAGTCTTCGTCTCTGCCGATAATCCGATATGACCATTGGCAGGGATATTCAATTATTTGTTTTTCCATTAATAAGTTCTCTAATAAATAAACTGTAAATTTTATTGATTTTCAGGTTTGTTTTCAATCTTTTTAACTTCAGGCGCGGGCTTTGTGTCCGGATTATTTATAACCTTCGCGTTTTTAATAATCACCGGTGTGACCGGCACATCCCGGTAGGCACTTTTAACGGTGGTGGGCTGTTTTTCAATAGCATCCACCACGTCCATACCGTCAACCACTTTGGCGAACACGCAGTATCCCCATCCCCGGCTGGTTTTGGCTTTAAAATCAAGGAAACCGTTGTTTACGGTGTTGATAAAAAACTGGGAACTGGCGGAATGAGGAGCATTTGTCCGGGCCATGGCAATGGTGCCCCGAAGATTTAAAAGCCCGTTATCCGCTTCATTGGCAATATTCGCTTTGGTGGATTTTTGCTGCATATTTTCTGTAAACCCACCTCCCTGAACCATGAATCCTTTAATGACCCGATGAAAAATGGTGTTGTTGTAAAACCCGTCATTCACATAGGACAAAAAATTTTCAACGGTTTTCGGCGCAGCTTTGGCATCAAGCTCAATAATAATATTTCCAAGGCTGGTTTCCAGGCTTACCTTTGGCAGGTCTGCCTGTTTTTCTGCGGCAAATCCAAAAGAGATAAAGCATCCGATTATCAAAAGACTTCCCATAATAGAAATAATTTGTTTCATTTATCAGTTCCTTTATTCTAAATATTTTTAAGTATTAATTTCAGTTATTTATAATTTAAGGTGTCTGTTTAAATCCTAAAAGTACGGCTTTTTTTACATCTTTTTCATTAATTTTAAATCAATCACCAATATCAAAATTGTAACCCAGTCTGATCAGGAAATAATCAACATCAAAATCCGCGTAAAGTTTTGTAAAACTGGCTAATATTTCAAAATTTCCGGGTGTTTTACAACCTAAACCGAATGTAGTGGTAATGCCGTTTCCTTGATCGTCCAGCCACCAGATGCCGTCTGATTCCCAGTGTGAGAGACCAATGCCGCCTCTAAAAAAAACATTATAATTATTTTTGTGGAAAAAAAACCAGTCAATAAATGGATATAAATCAATTTCCCAGAACTCAACCCCGTTGTTTTCGTCCGCAGATCCGAAATTCAAGGCCAATCCATAATAAAAATTTTCATAAACATCCAACTTGATATCAGTGCCGAGAGAAAACCCCGTTTCTGCAACATGATTAAATTTACTGACTGGAAGAAGTGCGCCTGCGTTTATCCCTAAATCCGTGGCATATGTAACAGTCTGGATTGTTAAGGTAAAGCAGGTTAAAATAACGAATATAAAGTGTTTTTTCGCCATAACGAAAATAGCCTTTTTTATCTGTTATTCATTTCATCTTACCTATACCTAAGTCAATTTAGACAATAACTGAAATTATAACACAGGATTAACGGCAAACCCAAATTTTTTTTATGATTAGAAGCGAAGAATTTAACATATTGAAAATGCGAATCAAAACGTCCGGATTTAAGACGCGCAAAGATCGAAGAAAGTTAAATAATATTAAAAAACAAGACTTTGTTCTCAAGGCAAGGCAAACTATTTTTGAAAAATGGAGCAACCTTTTGGTTGTGAGGCTTTGAGAAAATGGTTTAACGCAGTCTTGAGATCAAAGGCGCCGTTTTTTTAGTGTTTGTGAGGCACATTTCCATGAACATGTGCATGATCGTGAATATGCACATGAACCTGCTGGTCAGCATAAATTTTCCCGTCACGCATGGTCACGGTCTTGGAGGTGGTTGCTTCCAGAAATTCAATATTATGAGATATAATGATATATGAAATATTCATTTCAGTTAATGCCCGGGTGATGGTTGAACGGGTTTTAGTATCCAGGCCGGTCAGCGGTTCATCCAGCAGGAGTACTTCCGGTTCCATGGAAAGCACGGTGGCCAGGGACACGAGTTTTTTTTCACCCCCGGACAGCTTGAAAGTAATGCGGTTTTCAAAATCCGAAAGTCCCAGAAAATCGAGAGTGCGTTTAGATATTTCAATGGCTTCTTTTTTGGATTTGCCCATGTTCAGCGGCCCGAAAGCAACATCTTCCAGAACCGTTGGGCAAAACAGCTGGTCATCGGCATCCTGAAACAGCAGCCCGACCCGGTGCCGGATGTCGGCAAAATCCTGTTCGGTTTCCATGGGTTTGCCGAAAATTTCAACCGAACCGGATGTGGGCTTCAGCAATCCCATCATTAAATGAAATAAGGTTGTCTTGCCGCTGCCGTTGGGCGCGATAATTCCAATTTTATCGCCTTTGAAAAATTCAAAATCAAGGTCTTTTAAAATCGGGGATTCTTCGGAATAAGAAAAGGAAATCCCGCTCATTTTGATAATTTTTTGATTTTTAACCATTAAATATAACTTCCATTAAAAGAATACCCAGAGTTGCCCCGGAAACGACCGTAACAAATACCCAGCTTTTCGCGTCCGCCTGAAAATCGGTCAGGCTGTAATATTTTCCATTAAATCCCCTGCACCGCATGGCATTGTATACCCGGTCCGCACGTTCAGATGCCCTTATTAACAACATGCCGATAACATATGCAAATGTTTTGTAGGTATGCAGGGTTGTTTTGGGTTTAAACCCTCGGATTTTAATGGAACGTATAATTTTCTGATACTCCTGCTGGATCACAAAAATATACCGGTAGGTGATCATGAGCAGGAAAACCAGTTTTTCGGGAATTCTCAGTCGGCTTAAGCTGTGTCCCAGGGTGGCAAAGGTCATGGTAGCGATAAATGAAATCAGCACCATTAAGATGGCATTGGATTTAAGAGTAATTTTTGCCGCAAGAATAATACCGGCCAGGTAAACGTTGACCGGCCCCAGGGAATAAACATTATTGCCCTTATAGGTTAACGGCAGCACAATCCAGAATAAAAGGATGAAAACGTTCACGATGGCCAGGCGCTTTAATACGGTTTTTAAACCAACGCCTGAAAGCAATACCGACACCAGCGAAACGGTCAGGGCAACAATTAACGGCTGGAATTCATAACATAAAGCAACCGCAAAAGAGTAGAATGTTGCTGCGGCCACCCGGAATCTCGGATCGATTTGGTGGATGATGGAATTTCCGGCGGCAAAGGGTTCTTCAATCATGATTTTTTCCGGGATAAAAAATACGCTCCCACCCCCATCAATCCCAGAATATAACCGATGCCGCCGAAAATATCATTGACTGTGGGACCGCTGTTCTGCATCCGGGCTAATGTTTGGGCCAGCATCCGGGTTACGGGCTGAAGTTTTTTCTCCAATGCTTTTTCAACCGCCTTTTCAACAATCTGGTCCAGCTGCGCTTCGTTTAACTGAACAGCCGTCTTTTGATCCTGTATGGCGTTTTCCGGTATTAAAGACCCGGACGGCACTGCCGGAGAGGCTTTTGAGGAGTTCGGACGGACTTCAGGTTTTTCACTGTCCGGTTCCCGGCCACTGATACCCATGGAAGATCTTATTTCATCTTCAGACAGTTTCCACTGTCCCTGGTGTCCCATGCCGGCATCTAAAATAATATTTAACGCGGTAATTTTCGGAATTTTAAAAGAAAATTCGCCGTTTTGATCTGTTTTTCCCTCAAGCAGCAGGTTTTTTTCCATATCAAACACATTAACCTGGCCGTCGGCAATCTTTCTTCCATCCGGAAACTGGCTTTCGGTGAAAACCGTATCCCCTTCTAACCATGCAAAAACCACCACCCGATGGGCAAAAGCAAAATCTGCTGAAAAAACAAACAACAGAACAATTATAATAAACGAAAACCTGATAAAATAATTAGATTTTATTTTGAATAAATTTTTCATTGGTTTGAGCTCCATTATTTCGTGATCAAAGAGGGCTGAACTTTTTTTAAAAAAAGGATGCAGAAAGTGGTGATAAACCCCTCGATAATCATGACCGGAAGATTGGAAATGATGACCAGCATGGAAATTTCCATAAAATTTTCTTCTGTAAATATCAATGCCCCGCCCATGATTACCGCACTGAAAAATACGCATAAAAACCCGCACGCGTATGCGGCAATAATGGTAGTCACGTTGTTGTTTTTGATAAATGGAGAAAAAAGATAATAGCAGATTACTGCCGGAAGCGCCATGACAATGGTGTTGATGCCAAGGGTGGTCAGTCCTCCGAATTGAAAAAAGAGGGCCTGCAAAAGCAGTGCGATCAGGATTGCCGGAAAGGCACACCATCCGAGCAAAAGACCCACAATACCGTTTAATATCAGATGAACACTGGTGGGACCTAAGGGAACATGAATTAAAGATGCCACAAAAAAAGCCGCAGATAAAATGCCGGTCCGGGCGATCCGGTCATAATCGAGTTGTTTCAGACCCACAGCGGTTCCGGCCGCTGCCAGCGCCGCGCCGGAGAAAAGAACCGGCCCGGATAGAATTCCTTCTGAAATATGCATAATTTTCTCTCTGTGATTAAGCAAAAGCAATTAACTTATATTAGGAGAACACAGAGAAAAAATAAATCATCCCTGTGCTCTCTGTGATATAAATCAATTCGCTACATTTAATTGTAGGTCGGGATTCCATTCCCGACAAATCGTTTTAATCGCCGGGTAAGAAACCCGGCCTACCTATTTGAAATTATTTGGAAGTTTTAACGACGCTATCAAAATTCAAATGCCAGCTGGGCCGTCACAACCTCACTTTTATCATCGTTGTCAAATTCCTGGCACAGGTATTCCAGTCCTAAATATGTATTATTATACGGAGAACAGAAAACTATCCCACCATAACGGCTTTCCGGTAAAAAGTCATTACAATCATTTGAGCCTTCATATTTAACACCGATCCCGATATCTGCGGGTAAGACATAGGCGATTTCAAAATTCCACGCGCAGGGCTTTAGTTTTTCATTGTCACCGAAATTCAGTTCACCGGCTTTGAATTTATCCAGCGCGCACACACATTCGGCAGTGCAGTATAATGAATGTACCAGGTCCATATAAAAATATGCTGAAATCCCGCCCACATAATCTCGGATTCCGTCCGGGTCTCCGTCTCCGTCAATGTCATTGGCTTCTGATAATGCGTCACTGTCGGCAATATTGGACAGATATGAAATCCCGGCGGTCATGTTCAAAATTCGGGCATCATCTTCCGGAAGGGAAAACTCCGCGCCCGCAAAAAACGAATTCAGGTGATTGTTTTTTCCTTCTTTATCAACATCCCCGTTAAACCCGCCGCAGAATACATTGCACATATCCTTGTGATATCCAGCCAGTACGGCACTTTCTCTGGTTTCCCCGAGTTCCAGTGGCAGCGGATCAGTGATGAAATATGTTTCCAGGTTGCCGAATGGTACATACAGTTTCCCGGCATGGAGATAAAGCGGCATTTGTTCAGTGCCGGTTAAAGAAATATAACCTTCGTCTAGGTCAATGGGTTCGGTATCGTCTTCTTCCCACAGGACCAGCACATGGCCCCCTACATGGTCGATAAAATCAACATCCAGGCCGAGCTCAAAGGTGCTTAACACAATATCGCTGGATTCCTCACTATGTTCACCAGCTGCATCCGGATCAAATTTTTCAAATCCTGCTTCCGCTTCGAGCAATCCGCTGATGGAAATTTTATTAAACCAGTGATCTAAAGACGGTTCTTCCTGTGAAGTTTTTTCAAGTATTTCTATTCGTTTAGACAGGTCCTCAATGCGTGTTTCAGATGATTTTTCATGAAGCGCCCAGGCAGGGCCTGACGTTATAAGTCCTGCAATGAATATATATATGAATATATTGATAATTTTAAGCATGTAATAAAGCTCCTTATCTGTTTCAGTTTTTTAAAAGGAAATTTTTTGTTTAAACAGGGCGAACTTTACGCACCATCTGGAAGCTGATTCTCTTTATAATAGTGCATGGAATGCACCCTACATAGAAACGACTTTAATGACGCTATGCCATTGTTTTCCATTCCAGTAAAAAACCGTAGGTCGGGATTCCAATCCCGACAAATATAAATTTTCCTGGGTTCAATGATTGTCGAGGTTGCCGCATAAAAATGCCGGCCAGGTATGGATGGCGCAGTTAAAAGTTTCATACACAAGGCGTAGCTGTTTTTCAGGCATGAAATAATACAAGTCGTATATTGATTGGCTGAAAAACAGGAACAACGCAGTAGATGGAAGTTTTAACAAGCCAAACTATTTTTCGTTCCAGTCAATAAATTCAACCCAGATCACAGCGCCCAGTTCCACGTCTTTTTGCTCACCGTCTTTTTCAAGCTGGAAATCGGCGGTATTCAGCGCGGCAAAACCCCACCAACCGGATTGGGGAACGGCATAGGAAAACACACCGTTTTCATCGGCCTTGATGGTCTGGGTGATCATATAATCAGAGGGGGCTTTGGCTTTTTTTTCTTTGTTATAGTATTCAATTTCGACTTCCGCATAAGGGACCGGTTTTCCGTCCAGCTTGACAATTCCCTGGAACAGGTTGCCGCTATAAAGGGCATAGGGTTTGGATAATGGAACAATTTCCGTTTTTAGCCCGGCTTCCGCATCCCAACCGTCATCAATGCCGAATGCAGTCACAACGGTTTTGGTGTAATGAATGATAAAGCAGTCTTCCATAGGTTCCCAGTAAGGTTCGGGTGTCATGCAGAACATGTATACCCCGGGGCGTTTAATCGCGTATGAAGCTTTCCAGGCCTTATGATCCATCACTTTTGATGCTGTCAGTTCCTGTTTCAGATCTTTTTTTTCACCATTTTCTAACACTATAAACGATGCGGGCTTTTCCATGTCCATTCCGATAATTTCAAAGGGATGGGAAAAAGACAGATTTAATTCAAGGGTTCGGCTGTCATCAGCCATCACCATGGAATCTGACGGAATGATCATGCCAAAATGGGCAATGCCTTGTGATGCAAAAAGCAGACTGCCGGCTAAAACAAAAACAATTAATAATTTTTTCATGTAATCCTCCTTTGTTTGAATGGCACCGCACCGTTCGTTTTGTTTACGCGGTTACCAAACAAAAAAACCACGACAGACCAGCGCACCTTCTTGGTGCGGCAAACCTTCGTGGTTTATAATTTTTTATGATAATAAATTGTCAGTTTGATTGCCGGCTTCAGCAGACAGTTGTTTTTTCAGTTACCGGCTTACTTTATATTTGTCAATATGAAACTTGATTCTTAGCCGACCTGTTGCTTTTTATGGGGCCATCAAGTAGCTGCGCTGATTTAAAAATATTTATCAGCCTGAAATGATTCCATTGGTCAGAATTTCATCGAAACCGGCCCTGACAGCTTTTTTCGCAAGAAAATCCGTGCCCGGCAGAAATGCGATGGTTTTCGCATGTTGTTTATGGAAATGACGGACAATTGATTTATTATATAAGGAAATACCGCCAAAGGACGGTGGCAAAGCATATGTCCGGCCCGGTTTAATTGATCCAAGAACCGGCAGACCGAAAACAACAGACAATCCCGCCCGCCAGCATTCGGTTTTCCTGGCATAACACTCCGCATCCGGAAAAAATGATTTCAGCAGCGATTCATGGCCGGATTGCCAGGTTAAGAATTTTGCCTGCCGAAAGAGCTGTTTTGCAAAATTGTTTTTTTGAGTCCAGGCCGCCAGCGCGCGGATGGTTTCTTTTCCGTTTTCCGGCTTGATGTCAAATGTCCAGGAGCAATTGGCAAATGTTTTTGTAAATTGTTCAAAAAAGAAAAACCGTTCACCATTTAACAGTCGGAAGGATTCCAGTTCCCGGCGGGTCAGGTCCCTGACACGCCGACGGTCGTTTGCCAGGCGGGTAATTGTTTCATCATGAATCAGGACAATATGGTTGTCTTTTGTAACCCGCAGATCTGTTTCAAGAGCTGCAAATCCGATATCCACTGCTGCCTTAAACGCACTGAAGGTATTTTCAGCAGCATTTTCCTTATAGCCGCGGTGGCTGATCCACACGGATTTTTTTAAGGAAGGGGTCATCATATCACTTGTATTTCGCTTTTTGAAAACCAGGGTTTTATTTTTCATTTAATACACTTTCCCCAAAAAAACAAAGCCATTGATTTAAAAACCCGGGATTATCTTCAGCAAGGTGTTGAATTTATAAGAAGCCGTAATATTGCAATCCGTTGCAGCATGGTGAATCTTTCAGTGCTCTCAAATATCAGCAATTTTTATTGATCTCAGAAAAGGATCTGAAGATTTCCTATATTTTTCCAAGTTGGGGTTCCTCTGAATTCTCTTATCACGGTTTGACTCGGACTGTGGTTAATTTCACTGATCACAATTTTTTGGATAATCATTTTAATACAGCATGTTGTGTTAATCACGATAATAGAAAAAAGCACGCACCGTTACGTAAAGTTATAGTGCGCACTTATGAGAATTTCTGCAATACTGTCATTTTGAACTGAAAACGGAATTTTTGCATTGATCCGGAATGTGAAGACTGAAAATGACAATCAAAGGTTTTCTGTCATTGTTTTTCGCGAGCCATATAGCCACTAGTCCACACCTGCGGCACCATTTCTCAAATGAAAATTTAGCCTGCACTTCAGTGATTGATGTTTTTTGGGATAAATTTGTTTCGAGGACAAATGGAGGTGGTTATTGAAGAAGCAATTGGAGAAAATTAATTGACATCGCCTATGAATTGTAATACAATACGTATTACGGAGGTAATAAGATGATTACATTAAGGCTTGATCCAAAAATTGAACAAGATATCAATAATACAGCAAAAAATCTTGGGATTACTAAGTCGGAGCTGATTCGCAAGAGTATCCTTGATTATCTTAGTAAACTTGATACGGCAAACGCATGGGAGGTTGGCCAGGACCTATTTGGCAAATATTCAAGTGGCCTTAATAACCTGTCAACTGAACGGAAAGAGATTGTAAAAGAAAAAATCAGGGCTAAAAGAAAATGAAGAAAATTCTAATAGACTCTGGTCCGTTAATAGCCTTGTTTGACTCATCAGACAAGTATCACCACGAGGCTGTTCATTTTATAAAAACGAATAAATTCCCTTTGGTTACTACTCTGGCATCGATTACAGAAACTCTGCATTTATTGGATTTCAATCGAAATGCTCAAATAGATTTCCTGGAATGGGTACATAGGGGCGCAGTTGAAATTTATAATATTGAAAACAGAGATTTTAAAAGGTTAAGAGAGCTAACGGAAAAATATCGTGATTTACCAATGGATTTTGCCGATTCGTGTCTTGTGCATCTGGCTGAGAAACTCGATCTGAATACTATTGCTACAATAGACCGGGATTTTACAATATATCGTATTCAGGGAAGAAGAAAATTCAAAATAATTCTTTCCTAAAAATATCACCTCCACCATTTTCCAATTCAGATCAATATAAAGTATGTTGAACATTTGTGATATAGACATTCGTGATAAAAACGGCTATATTTTGAAGCGTTGATATCCCGTAGACTTGAAAAGATAATCTATATGGAAAAACAGTAAAGTTTTGTCAAAAAACAGGCTCTATTGATTAAATAAGTTGGGTCGTGATCACCGTCAAAATCCTCCCCTCCTATGAAGCATTCAATCGCGATCACTCCGGAAGAAATCAAACAGACAAAAGATATAGCGTTTCCCCTCATTTTAATTTTTTGCTGCTCTCCAAATATCAGACAAAAATTCAGTCCTTGCGGACAGTTTTTTCCTCATGCATTCAAGTACCATATATTGTTTCGCGTCACCGTCAGAGTTTCACTGCTTCATTAATAAACCGGACGGAGTCTTTGATGAAAACTCCGTTTTTCCCGGTTTCAAATATTGGCGTTTCCAGCCCTTCGGATTCAATATTTCAACTCCTTATAAGTTTTTTTGCGCCTTTCGGGCTGCTTGCTTATTGATAAATTATCTGATAATAAATTAAGGTTTTAAAATCGGGCCTGTTGATATTTGTGACATGAAGCGGCCCATAAAAATATAAACAACCTGCTTCACAGGTGATACGGATTATGAAATTGTTATTAAAACTTATTAAATGGCTGTTCTACCTGACCGGGCTTGGACTTTTTCTTGGTATTGCCGGGTTTGCAGGGATTTACTTTTATTTTGCCAGTGACTTGCCGAAGATTTCCACGTTAAATGATTACCGGCCGCCGATCATTACCTCGGTTTATTCGGATGATAACCGCAAAATTGCTGAATTCTATGAGCAACAGCGTGTTATTATTCCGCTTTCCCAAATGCCGGATCACTTGATTCAGGCGTTTGTTGCCGCAGAAGACTCCCGGTTTTACCAGCACGGGGGGATTGATCTGCATAGTATTTTCAGGGCGTTTTTTAAAAACCTGAAAGCCGGGGCAATCGTCCAGGGCGGCAGCACCATTACCCAGCAGGTTACCAAATCTTTTTTGCTCACCCCCGAGCGAAGTTATAAAAGAAAGATCAAAGAGGCCATTTTGGCCTACCGCATTGACCGGAAATTTACAAAAGACCAGATCCTTTATCTTTATTTAAACCAGATTTATTTAGGCAACGGCGCATATGGCGTGGCAGCGGCTGCGCAGAATTATTACGGTAAATCCGCAAAAGACATGAGCCTGGCGGAATGCGCCATGCTTGCCGGACTCCCTCAGGCCCCCAGCCGTTATTCCCCGTTCAGATACCCGGAACGGGCCCAGAAAAGACAGATTTATGTTCTTCGGCGGATGGCCGACGAAGGATATATTACAGAATCCGAGGCCACACAAGCCATTAATGCAACCTTGGATATTCGTCCCCGAAAGAACTGGTACCGTGAAAATGTACCGTATTATACCGAACATGTTCGGCAAATGCTGGTGGAAATGTTCGGCCGGGAAAAGGTCTATAATGAAGGTCTTCAGGTGTATACCTGTGTAAATATTGAAATGCAGAAAATTGCCCGTTCCGCTATTCAAAAAGGCCTGGTTGATCTGGATAAACGTCAGGGTTTTCGGGGCCCATTGGAGCACCTGTTGCCGGGGCAGATTGAAGGATTCTCCCAAACCATTGAAGATCAGTTTTTGGAAACGCCTTTACATGAAAACATGATGACCAAAGGGGTGGTGATTCAGGTAAATGATCACGCAGATCTCGTTACTGTCAGGATGGGAAACGAACGGGGACTGATTGCACTCAAGGATATGAAATGGGCACGAAAACCGGATCCGAAAGTGGATTATTTTGAAACAACGGTAAGAAATCCCAGCGAGGTTCTGAGCGTGGGTGATGTTATTGATGTCCGGGTGATTAAAAAAGCAAAGGGTCAGCAGGTCTGGGATCTTGCTCTGGACCAGATTCCAAAAGTCGAATCCGCGCTGCTCTCCCTGGAAGCTGAAACCGGCGAAGTTAAAGTCATGGTCGGCGGGCGAGACTTCTCAAGCAGCCAGTTTAACCGGGCCATTCAATCCCGGCGTCAGCCCGGATCAGCTTTTAAACCGATTATATATGCGGCCGCTCTGGATAAAAATTTTACGCCGGCCACGGAAATCGTGGATTCTCCCATTGTTTTTGAGGACACGGCGCATGATTTTACCTGGAAGCCGAATAATTATGATAAAAAATTTCATGGATTTACATTATTTCGGGAAGGACTGATCAAGTCGCGAAACGTGATTACCGTAAAAATTCTGCGGGATATCGGAATTGATTATATAATTAATTATGCCCGAAATATGGGAATCACCGCAAAGCTGGACAGGGATCTGTCTCTTTCTTTGGGCTCCTCCGGTCTTTCTCTGCTGGAGTTGATGAATGCGTATTCCGTGTTTGCAAACCAGGGTAAACTGATTGCTCCGTGTTTTATCAAAAAAGTAGTGGACAGGGACGGAAATGTGCTCATGGAGTATAATTTAAACCCGCAACAGGTGATTGAAGACAGTACGGCATATATTATTACCCATTTGATGGGTGAGGTCGTAAAATACGGTACCGGGTGGCGGATCAAGGCGCTGAAACGCCCGGTGGCAGGAAAAACCGGAACCACAAACAATTTAAATGATGCGTGGTTTGCAGGGTATACCCCTGAGTACATCACCGGCGTATGGGTCGGGTTTGATCATGAACAGTCTCTGGGTAAAAAAGAAACCGGGTCGCGCGCAGCCAGTCCCATATGGCTCGATTATATGCAGCAGGTTTTGGAGGGCAAGCCGGTCAGGGTATTTAAGGTACCCGACAGCGTGGTGTTTGCAAAAATAGATACAGAAACAGGCTTGCTCCCCATTCCGGAATCCCAAAATACGATTTTTGAATGTTTTAAAGAAGGAACAGCCCCCACGGAATATACCAAAAGCCCGGATGCAATCACGGGAAAAGATGACTTTTTTAAAGAGGGAATTTAGTCTGTGTTCCGGTTCTCCTCTGATAAAGAAAATTTAAAATTTCGGTTAATGCGTCTGAACAGACGGTTTTTCAGTAAAGGGTTCCTCTTGCGAATATTTCATTGAAGCCATATCCTGTTCAAAGTCATGAAAGATGGGGTCGCTGAGTTCCTTTAACGAAAAATTGTAAAACACATGATGTCCGTCATAATCCAGCACTCGTAAGTCGTCTTTCTGCTTGAGGTCGCCCATAATCACATTAAAGTGATTTCCATATCTTTTTTTTACCAGCTCTTCAGGGACTTCAAACCCAATGAACTTTTTGATCCCTTTGACAGCCAGCTTCTTGAGTAAATCTTCACTGGTCAGGGCGTTATAGGAAGTTAAGATAAGGATCGGACCGGTGCCTGTAAAAAGAATACCTGCCTTCATGATTTTGCCTCCTTTGTTGGATGTTGATTTTCGGTTGCTGAAAATCGATATAGGCAGTCATCGGGCCGGCGCATGTCGAAACACATAAGACAATAGATAGTTGTGAGGATTAATTTGATATATAGGAGATACGGATCAATTATTATATATCACCTATATCTGAACTAAAAATATTCATTGTCTGACTGAATTTCAAGGGTGTTTTTTGAAAAAAAGCGAAGGGAATCATCCGGAATATGCACGAAGGGCTCGAGGAAGGTTTTAACTGATTTACAAGGTCTGCCAAATTTGCAATTAAATCGTTTTTTTAATGAAACCGTTAATGCTTGATGAACCGGTGAAAACGATTCAAAAAATACCGGATTTATTCATTTTAATCTTTTCCGCAGATAAGCCGGAAAAGATTAAAATTGTTTTGCGCATTTTGTCATAACTTTATGTTTTTGATCAGTGAAATTTCTGATCCGCCGGTTCCGCCAGTTTAATCTCCCCGTATTTTTCTTCATATCTTTTCAAATTATCGTTCAACGCGCTGATGATTCTTTTAACATGTCCGGGAGTAACGATTATTCGCGATACCAGATGTGCGCCGGTCGGAGAATTGAGCAGCCAGTCGATGATAAATTCTTCCGGGCCGTGGGCGATGAACATGGAGTTGCTGTATCGTCCCTGTGACATTTCCTCGTTTGCTTTAATCTGAATCTGCTCTGATTTTTTTTTGGTATCGTCCATTTGGTTTTCCTTATTATTTTATGTTAACCTGCTTAAATTTTGAATAATTTATCATTCAGTATCCGCTATATATTGTAAATGCAAAAGCCGATTTTACTCGCAGCTGGAATTAATTTTTTAAAATAACAAATTGCTATACGAATATCAATCAAGCTCCCATGTATTTATTGAATTTTTTAAAGAAAAAGGATAGGTATGACATCTTTATGATTTTGACAATTTACCAGGAGTGTTTTATTCTTCCAGGTAAATCAGCACCTGAAAAAGCAAACCTAAAAAACTAAAAAATAAATAAATACAATCATCTGAAAGATCTGAAAGTATCATGGCAAAGAAAAAAGAAGAAACATTTTACCTGATTACCTATCGAGATGCCAAAGACGCAAAGGTTTTAACCTTAAAAGCGAAAACAGTCATCGATTCAACCTTAGGGCTCAGCTTTGTGGCCATTTCCGACTTTGTTTTTGATACCAAATCTGTCGTCATTAATCCGGAAGAAGAAGATCAGAAACGTCAGTTTGAAGGCGTTAAGACGCTGCACCTTTCCATATATTCCATCCTTTCCATCGAGGAAGTGGGAGAAGATCACAAAGGCCTGAAGTTTAAGAAAGACAAGTCCAACCTGGTTGTTTTATCTCCGGAACAACAGCTGCCAAAAGAAAAATAAATATTTTTCTGACCTGCTGTAAAATGACGGCTTGCCGGTTTTTGCATCTGCCGGATTAATGTATTGGTAAAAGATCTTCTCTTGAAAACCTTTGTTTTTCCTGAATCTGAATAAAAAACTCCATTTCCGGATGAAGATCATTTCATGTCCCAAAACGATTGTCCTGCTGTTTTTTGTTAACCCGTAAGAAACTCGGGTTAACCGATTCATTCTGCCGGACTTTTTCCGCCAAAGATGCTGGTCCTGCCATAAATAATTAATTTTTAATGTATTCCTTCTTAATCCTGTCCTTTATGTGATACCTTTTTTTAGTCTTTTTCAAGATGACGGTTTCAGTGTATGCTTGACAAAATCAGTATTAATGAATTAAAAATCTTCCCTTTACGTTAAGGTTAAGCATTGTTGAGCAAAAAATTATAAAATTTTAACGAATTTAAATATAAAGGAAGAAAAATGGGACCAAACAGCAAACAAACCAATGCCGTACTAACGGAATTTGAGTCAAAACAGTTTTTAAAGCCTTATGGTGTTTTGGTTGTTGATGAAGTGATGGCTGAAAATGCCCCAGAAGCGGTCAAGGCAGCTCAGAAAATCGGCTTTCCCGTGGTTTTAAAAGGACTGGGTAAAGAACTGCTGCATAAGACGGAACTGCAGCTGGTGCATCTGAATTTAAATGATGCCGCAGCGGTAGATGCGGCAGCAAGAACCATTGAAAAAAATGCCGGAAACAAGCTGGAGGGGTTTCTGGTTCAGCCCCAGGTGGCCGGCAAAAGAGAGTTTGTGGCCGGTCTGTTCAGGGATGATCAGTATGGTCCGGTGGTGATGTTCGGTCTGGGGGGAATTTTTACGGAAGTGCTGTCTGATGTCAGTTTTCGTCTGGCTCCATTGACGGAGGCAGATGCCGAGTCGATGATTGCAGAAATCCGGTCCCGCACATTGCTGGGGCCGTTCCGGGGGGAGTCGGCAGTTGATGAAAAACAGCTGGTTCAAACGCTAATGGGTCTGTCCAGAATCGGTACGGAATGCCCGGATGTTGCTGAAATTGATATTAATCCGTTGCTGGTCACTCCGGAAGGACAGCCGGTGGCGGTGGATGCGCTGGTGATCAAGGGCGATCCTGCAACCGAAAAAGTGTTTACGCCGCCGGTGAGCCCGGCGGATATAGCGCCGTTGTTCTACCCCCGGTCCGTGGCGTTTGTCGGTGCATCCGGCCGCATGGGAAAATGGGGATATACCCTGCTGACCAATACCATTGGCGGCGGTTTTTCCGGGGAGATTTACCTGGTGAATCCCAAGGGCGGCACCATTGCCGGCCGCCCGGTTTACCAGAGTGTAGCCGATATACCGGGTCCGGTGGATGTCGCTGTGGTCAGTATTCCGGCAAAGGCGGTACCGGCCCTGATCCCCGAGTTTCAAAAAAAAGGGATATCAAATATGCTTTTAATTGCATCCGGGTTTGCGGAAACGGGTGAAGACGGTGCAATAAAGGAAAAGAAATTGATCGACCAGGCCCGGGCAGCCGGTATCCGGATTATCGGACCAAATACCATGGGCATCTGCAACCCGCACATTAATTTTTATTGTACCGGGACCCATGTTCGCCCGAAACCCGGGTCAACCAGCGTGGTGGCCCAGTCCGGCAATATGGGAAACCAGCTGCTGGCATTTGCGGAACTCCAGGGGATCGGTATCCGGGGGTTCTGCGGCTCGGGCAATGAAGGAATGATCACCATCGAAGACTATCTGGACGGGTTTGAGGTGGATCCGTTAACTGATACCGTGATGCTGTATATTGAAAGCGTGAAAAACGGCCGCCGGTTTTTTGAAAGCGCCCGGCGGGTGGGTAAAAAGAAACCCGTGATTCTTTTAAAAGGCGGCCAGACCAAAGCCGGAAGCAAGGCGGCATCTTCTCATACCGGTGCATTATCCTCGGACAGCCGGGTGTTTAATGCGGTATGCAAACAAGCCGGGATTGTAAAAGTCGAAAAACCCATGCATCTGCTGGATCTGGCCGCTGCCTTTTCATCACTGCCCCTGCCCAAGGGGAAGCGGGTGGCTATTATGACTCTGGGCGGCGGATGGGGGGTGGTAACGGCTGATTTATGTGAAGCCTACGGTCTGGCGGTTCCGGACTTGTCGGACGAAATGATCAAACAGATTGATGAAATTCTGCCGCCGTACTGGAGCCGGGCAAATCCCATTGACCTGGTGGGGGAAAACGATATGTCCATTCCCATGACCACCATGGAGGCACTGATGAAATGGGACGGTTGTGACGCGATTATCAATTTAGGCATCGTGGGCCGTCGTCACCTGTCGTCCCGGCTGGCGGACTCGGTCAGAAAGGCCGATCCCACATGCCCGGAAGACTTTCTTGAGCAGATGAATAAGATGCTGGATGACTTTGAGGAACAATATATCCATAAAATCGTTTCCATGATGTCCGAATACCAGAAGCCGGTGCTTGGCGTGAGCATGTTAAAGGATGAAAAAGACCTGACCGTGACCAATGTGAAGGGTTTCCGGTATAAAGGCGTCTTTTTTCCCACTCCGGAACAGGCGGTCATATCCCTTTCAAAAATGTATGAATATCATGACTTTATCAGTCGGGGGTAATGTGGCCGGCACTAATCCGACTCGTGAGAAAATCCGATGAATTGAAAAACCGCTATCATTTAACTTCTATGATGATTAAAAGGTGTGGATTATGACGGATTATAAATTTCTGATCGTTATTTTTCTGGTAATCTTTACCGGCTGTTCTTCTCATCAAACGCCGGACCTTGAATTGTACATGGCTGAAGAAGCAAGCAAAACATTTTTCTGGGACAACAATAGAAAAGTGTCCTGGATGGAATGCGGTGACCCGAAAGGTTTTCCGGTTTTTTTTGCCCACGGGTGTCCCGGTTCCCGGCTGGAAAGTATTTTTCTGGATGCAAAGGCCAGGAAATACGGCTTTCGGATCATTGTTTTTGAACGACCGGGGTTTGGCAGGTCGGACTATATTGAAGGTTATCCGCTGCTCTCATTTGCGAAAGACCTTGAACGGGTGGCCGATGCGCTGAAGATAAAAGAATTCGGCCTGATCGGCTGGTCAAGCGGTGGCCCCCCGGTGCTGGCTGCCGCATATCATATGCCCAACCGGGCGGCATTTGTTTTTTCCGTTTCCGGTTACACGGATTTCGGAAAATTTGAAGACGCAAAAGATCTGATGGCCGAATATAAACTTTACGGCCCGTCTCTTTCTGAAAACAGACCCCGGTTGTTCAACCGGATTGTGGAAATGGTTAGCTGGACAGACCGTCATATGCCGAATTTCTATTTCAAAATGGCCAAAGGGGAAATGTGTCTTCCGGACAGAAATATATTAAATGATCCCCATGTTGCCGATCTGTTTATTCGTGACCAGAAAGAAGCCACTGTTTCAGGCACACAAGGAATTCTTCAGGATTTGACCACCCAGTGGGAGCCCTGGGAGTTTGATTTTAAACAGATAAAGGTTCCGGCGTATATATTTCAGGGGAAGCAGGATACCTTTGTTCCCTGGCAGTTTGCGCAGCATCTGGGTGATAATATTCCTGGTGCGGAGTTGCATTTTTACGAAGACCGCGGGCACCTGTTTATCCTGGAACCGTCTTCTCAGGATGAACTTTTTTGCCGGGCAAAAAGAATCGTAAATAGTTCATTTAATGAATAAAATATCTTAAGCAACCCCCCAGGTATTGTATGTACCGAAAACAGATAACGTTACGTAAAGTTATAGTCCTCACCCCTGAAATATTTTGCATTACTGTAGGTTTTGCAACGCTATTTAATGAATTTTCCACTTAAATGAAGTCAAATATAATTTTTGATATTGTGTAACATTTCTGTTGAGACTGTAACAAGGTTTGATACATTTTAACATATGATAAAAAGTTTCAGACATAAGGGACTTGCGGAATTATTTGAACGTGGCCGATCTCGAAGGTTAAGCCAGGATTTGCAATTGCGCTCCCTAAGATGTTCAGATGCTTTGGATCAAGCGGAATCGGTGACAGATCTAAACATTTGAGGCTTTACTTTTCATGGCCGTCAGGGAAAGCCAAAACGTTAAAGTCTTCATGTCAGTGGTCCATTACCTTCCACCAAGCGATTTAAATACATCCTTCTCAAAACACTTTTCAATTTTTATCAAAAAGGCCACAGATTCATCATTTGTTAATCCATGTGACTCAAATATTCTGAAAAAGACGTTTCGCCATTCGAAAGGTCGGCAATGGACCATTATTGAAAAAGATGTCATGGATGAAATCATATACAAAACAGACAATTCCAGAAATCGTTTAATGCTTGAATTAATGGCCAGAGGCGGCATGCGGCAACCTATGCAAGTCGATCCGGAGCGCCTATTGAAATCGTCAGTAAAATTATTCTCAGGCATGCTAATCTCTCCATCACTCAGCGATATTTAGGCAAAGTAAGCGATTCCGAGGCCATGCGATGGATTGAAAACATATTCAGTTAATGGGAAAAAAATCGGGGCTGGGTTTCATTCTGCGCCGGTTCCATCATTTTTAAAGAACTCTCACTCTTTCCAATATATTGTATGCCGGCAAAATGAAGAATACTGATAGTCCGCGCCTTTAAGATTCCCTGTAATACTGAAGAATAATAGATATATTCTTCCAATTCAGTGACTGAAGGTTTGAAAAGGTATGTTTGATTTTTTGGGGGCTGCCAGGATTAAAGAATGGGATCATTTTATTTTTTCAATTTTAGTCTCATCCAGCACTTTTCTGACGATTTTAGCCAGATCCGCTTTTACAACCGGCTTATACGCAAATGCCTTGATGCCAATCTTTGCGGCCTTTTCATCCGTAATCTTTTTGCTGTATCCTGTGCATATAATAACCGGAATATCGGACCTGAATGCTATTAATTCCATCGCCAAGTCATCTCCGGTCATTTTCGGCATCGTCATATCGCTGACAATCAGATCAAAATCATTGGGTTTTGAGCGAAACAGTTCCAGCGCCTCTACGCTGCTGGTACGAATGGTCACCTGATATCCCAGCCGCTCCAGGATCTGACTTCCCATTTTTGCAATAGGCAATTCATCGTCAACAAATAAAATGCGCTCGGTCCCTAAAGGCAGATCCTCTTTCGCATAAGGCTGATGGTTATCGCGATTTTTGCTTACTGGAAGATAAATCGAAAAAACGGTTCCCTTTCCCAGTTCGCTGTCAACGGTAATTTTGCCACCATAAGATCCAACAATGCCATGCGCCAGCGCAAGGCCCATCCCTGTGCCCTCACCAACGTTCTTAGTGGTAAAATATGGATCAAAAATTGAATCGATGATATCCAGTGGAATGCCTGCGCCGGTATCTGATACGATCACATTTATATATTTGCCGGATTTCAACTCCAATAGCGGTTGAGGCGATTGATCATTAAGTTCGACATCCATCACCCTAATTTCCAAAACACCGCCGGTATCCTCCATTGCGTGGGCTGCATTGGTGCAAAGATTCATCAACACCTGATGCACCTGAGTCGGGTTGCCCATGATCAGTGAATCGCTTTTGATTTCCTGATTGATTTTAATCGTGGTCGGAATCGTTGATCGGATAAGTTTTATCACCTCTTTTGAAATGGTGTCCACCCGAATAGGTTTTAGTACCTCATCGGACTGCCGGGCAAAAGCCAGTATCTGTTTGACTAAATCTCTTGCCCGCGTTCCCGCCGTATACACCTCCTGAAGGTTATCCTCCAGTGGTGTTCCTTTTGATACATCATCAAGGGCTAATTCTGTAAATCCTATAACGGACGATAAAATGTTATTGAAATCATGGGCGATCCCCCCGGCAAGGTTGCCGATGGATTCCATTTTTTGGGATTGCTTTAGTTGCCTTTCTAAGTGTATTTTTTCTTTTTCAGCCTTTTTTTGGATGGTGATATCTTGAACAACGCCAATGACTTTTTGTGGTACGCCTTTTTCATCAAAAAGATTTTCCGCAATTGATCTGATCGTTCTTTTTGAGGGGCCGGTGATCGGTTGAATGTCGAATTCGAGATTGTATGGCTCGTTTTGTTCTATCAGGTCTATGAGTGCCTGATGAACCCTTTCTCGCTCCGGGATACAGTTTTCGACTTCATCTGTGGTGAAATTTGTGCTTTCAGGATCAAATCCGTACATGCGCCTGGCCTGATCAGATGCCCAGAATTCTTCAGTTGCAAGGTCATATTCCCAATTTCCAACTTGTCCCATACGCTGAGCGCTTTTATATCTTTGCTCGTTTTCTCTCAGCGCATTTTCAGCATTTTTTCGTTTAGAAATATCTCGGGCAACACCAAGTACGCCAATGAGATTGCCATCAGCATCGTACATCGGCAATTTGATAGTTTCAAAAAGCCCTTTATACCCGTTGTCGGCAAAAGTAAGCCACTCTTCGTTTATACTCGGATTTCCTGCCGCCATTGCTCTGCGGTCATGCTCCCGAAAAAAATCTGCAAGATCCTTGTCTACGAAATCATAATCTGTCTTTCCGACGATTACGGATTCTTTTGCACCGAAAAATCGTTCAAACATCGGATTGCAGCTCAGATAGACTCCGTTTAGGTCTTTCAGCCAGACCAAATCCGGAATGGAATCCACCAGTGTTCGGAGTTGCATTTCAGACTTGAGTAACGCCCTCTCCGCCGTTTTGCGTTGGCTGATATCTTCCGCCGTATTCAGTAAGTGGAGTTCATTTCCACTAAGGAACGGCACCAGGTGGCAATCGAAATAACCCGTTTTCCCGAACGTGGTTGTAATGTGCATCTCAAGATGTTTTCTTTCCTGATCCTTCATGGCGCTTAAAGCAAGTGAATACAGGCCGCTCTTTTTCCAGGACTCTATCTGGTGGAAATTTTGCTGCAATATCTGGTCCTTTGATGTGCCTAATATTTCTCCGATGGTATCATTAGCCGCAATGCAATCTCCTGCAGAATTATATATTGAAATCCCGATAGGTGATGAATTCACTATGGTCTGATTAAGTTCAGAGACCTCCTGTAACCTTATTTCAGTCTGTTTGTGATCATTTATGTCTGAACCAATAGCCGTTACTATCCCATTTTTGTCAGGCGGTGTCCCTTGCCAGGCTATCCACTTATAGGAGCCATCACTGCATAAATAGCGATTTTCAAAAAAAGCGACTTCCTTGCCCTTTAGTTGTTCTGCGACAATATCAGCTGTTCTTTGCTTGTCATCCGGATGAATAAAGTCCAAAAGCGGTCTTGATTTAAACTCTTCAGCAGAGTATCCCAGTATCCTGGTTACTGCCGAGTTTACTTCAACAAAAGAGGCGGAATGTATATTCGTTTTACAAATAAGACTTGGAGAAAGATCAAAAGTGTTTTTTAGATTTTCTTCTGAAGCTTGTAAATTTTCGTCCGCCACTTTGCGTTCACGAATCTCTTTTTCAAGCTTTATATTTGCAAGACTTATTCTGGAAATGTATGCAGTAAATTTTGTTAAAAAACCCATTAGATGGCTAATGGTTTCCCGATTGTAACGTGGTATGCATCGGAATGCATCTAAATAGGATTTTTTATCAAATCCATATATATCGGCCTGTTTGTCAAAAAAATCTTCATCGATTTGATCATCATCATAAAAAAATTGTCCTGTGTAAATATTGCCTAAATGTTTTGTTCCGACATACAGGGGGGTTACCACATCCCATAAACCGTTTTTGCATTTGTAGCCGGTATATTCTCCGGGTTTAAGGTTTTTTGACAGATGAAGATCGCTTACGGTGCAGTTTTGTGCCGTTTGGGGGTTTATTCGATGAAATTTGGTGCATATATCCTGCCAGCCGGTGGATTCAAGTACATTGCCGTTGAGGTCAAGAACGGCTGTCACCATATTCGTCAGGTAGTGGAAGTCGTCCATAATTGACTGGATTTCATCTATATTAACGATCGACTGGAGATCAATTTCTTTTAGATATTCTTCAGGAATATTTTCAGTTTCTACTTCAACACTTGCACATTTTTTCGAATCAATTATAGACTTCTTTTTCAACGCAAGAATTTCTTGCTCCAGTTCTTCTACTCTGCGTTTTAATTCTTCATTTGTTGGTTTGTTATTCATGGCGATTTCCGAAAAATTAATGGTTCACTGAGTTTCAGATTCCTATATCTGCTTAGATATCATGAAGGTTATGGATTTTAAAGATATTCTTGAGGAATGGGGAAAGATGCATCAAGCTATATTCGATGGGAATACAGTATTCCGCCACCCTAAATACCGCAGCTTCGGTCTGGCAGTCCTCACCATCAAAATTAACCCCTTCAATGAAGAATTCAATAGCAAGTCCTGCCAACTAAACCCAAATGGGAAATCGATATGTTGTGGTTTGGCCGATACAAAAAAGTTCCAAATTTCATATTGAAACAAAACCAAAAGTTCCAAGAATTGTTCTATTATTCAATTTTTTATGATTATTGA
>JAQYVU010000046.1 GCA_030145385.1 Desulfococcaceae bacterium | reverse complement strand
ACTGGGAGGATGGGAAAATGTCAAAACAGAAATTTGAGCGAACCAAACCGCATGTGAATGTAGGAACAATTGGCCATATTGACCATGGAAAGACGACATTAACGGCAGCGATAACCAAGTTAAGCGGATTAAGAGGAATGGCAGATTTTATTCCGTTTGACCAGATTGACAAGGCGCCGGAAGAAAAGGCCCGGGGAATAACAATCGCCACCGCCCATGTGGAATATGAGACAGCCACACGCCATTATGCCCATGTGGATTGTCCGGGTCATGCGGATTATATCAAGAATATGATCACGGGTGCTGCTCAGATGGACGGCGCGATTTTGGTTGTCGGCGCCGATGACGGTCCCATGCCTCAGACCAGAGAGCATATTCTGCTGGCACGTCAGGTTGGTGTTCCCAAGATCGTTGTATTTTTGAACAAATGCGACATGGTGGACGACGACGAACTGATCGAGCTGGTGGATATGGAACTTCGTGAACTGCTGGATTCATATGATTTTCCTGGCGATGACACACCGATTATTCAGGGCAGCGCATTAAAGGCTCTGGAATCTGATGATGTGGAAAGCGATGCCGCCAAGTGCATATTCGAACTGCTGGACGCGGTCGACAGTTATATACCGGAGCCGAAACGCGAAATTGACAAACCGTTTCTGATGCCGGTTGAAGATGTTTTCTCCATCTCCGGTCGTGGTACGGTTGTTACCGGCCGAATCGAGCGCGGTGAAGTTAAGGTGAGTGAAAAGGTTGAGATCGTGGGTATCCGCGAAACGGTCACCACCGTTTGTACGGGAGTTGAGATGTTTCGTAAGCTGCTGGACTCCGGTCAGGCAGGCGATAATGTCGGACTGCTGCTTCGGGGAACCAAGCGTGAAGATGTGGAACGCGGCCAGGTCGTTGCAGCCCCGGGGTCCATTACCCCGCATACAAAGTTCAAGGCGGAAGTGTATATTCTGAGTAAAGATGAAGGCGGTCGGCATACCCCGTTTTTTACCGGATATCGTCCGCAGTTTTATTTTCGAACAACAGACGTAACGGGTATTTTGTCATTACCAGACGGAGTTGAGATGGTAATGCCTGGTGATAATGTAACAATATCTGCAGAACTGATCACACCGATCGCGATGGAAAAAGAATTGCGGTTTGCGGTCAGAGAAGGTGGCCGAACAGTCGGTGCAGGTGTGGTTAGCGAAATTATAGAATAGGTATATACCAACATGATAACAAGCACTAAAATAAGAATCCGGCTGAGAGCTTACGATCATAAACTGCTGGATCAATCCGCAAGGGACATTGTCGACACTGCCAGAAAAACCGGTGCAAAAATTGTCGGTCCGATTCCATTGCCGACGCTGATAAACAAATATTGTGTTCTTCGTTCTCCGCATGTGAATAAAAAATCCAGAGAACAATTTGAAATTCGAACGCACAAACGCGTATTGGATATTCAGGACCCGACCCAGCAGACAGTGGATGCGTTGATGAAGCTTGACTTGTCTCCGGGTGTTGATGTGGATATTAAATTGTAGCATTTATATAGATTTGGTGGCAGACATGAGTAACGGGATTTTAGGAAAAAAATTGGGCATGACCGGACTGTTCTCCCATGAAGGGCAGTACCTTCCGGTAACTGTTGTAGAAGCCGGACCCTGCATTGTGACCCAGATCAAAACCATAGCAAATGACGGTTATAACGCGCTTCAGCTTGGTTTTGGCGATAAGAAAAAAACGCGGGTCAATAAACCGCTGCAAGGTCATTATTTAAAAAGTGGTGAAAAACAGTTTGCTGTTATGCGTGAATTCAGCATTGAAAATCCGGATGAATTTCAGGTGGGTCAAGAGATTACCCTGGATATATTCAAAATCGGTGACAAGATTGAGGTTTCCGGTACAACCAAGGGCCGCGGATTTACTGGAACAATTAAGCGCCATGGATTCAGTCGCGGTCCAGAAACCCATGGAAGCCGGAATCACCGGGCACCCGGTTCTATCGGTAACAGCGCCTGGCCGGCCAAAGTCATAAAAGGTAAGAAAATGCCGGGCCAGTATGGAAATACCCGCACAACCGTGAGAAATCTGGAAATTGTGGATATCCGGGCTGAGGAGAATCTGCTCCTTTTAAAAGGTGCGGTTCCGGGACCGCCCAGCGGGACAATCGAAATAAAAAAACCTAAGTTTTAATTAGTAAGGAATTTGCCGATATAAAAGGCGGATATCCAATTATTTATATGAAAAGAGGATGCCATGGCTGTCATTGAAGTCAAAAATACCAAAGGTGAAAAAGTTTCAGAAGTTGAAATGCCTGACAGCATATTTAGTGTAGAGCCGAAAAAGAGCGTTTTACATGAAGTCGTCTGCATGCAGCTTGCCGCAAAACGCAGTGGTACATCAGCTGTAAAACGCCGGTCAGATGTAAAAGGTACCGGAGCCAAGCCTTTCCGACAGAAAGGCACGGGCCGGGCACGTCAAGGGGATGTTAAAAGTCCTCTGCTGCGGGGTGGTGGGGTCATCTTCGGACCTGATCCCAGATCTTATGCCATGAAAGTACATAAAAAGGTAAAACGACTTGCCTTGAAAATGGCGCTGAGCACTAAATTAAAAGAAGAATTGCTGGTTGTACTTGACACTTTTGTTTTAGACGAGATAAAGACAAAATCTGTTGTTTCCGTGCTCGAAGCTTTGAAGTTGGAAAATACGTTGATTGTTATTGATGCAAAAAATGAAGAACTGGAGCTTTCTTCGAGAAATATTCCGGGGGTTAAAGTGCTGCGGGTTGAAGGATTGAATGTTTATGATATTCTAAAGCATAAAAATTTGGTTCTGCTCGAGGCTTCAATTAAGAATATCGAAGGGAGGCTGGCAGCATGAATAAGTATCAGGTAATAAAAGCACCGATTGATACGGAGAAAACCAACCTTCAAAAGGAACTGTTAAATCAATTCTCATTTTCAGTGGAACCTAGCGCAAACCGGGTTGAAATTAAAAGAGCTGTGGAAGAGATATTTGATGTCAAGGTTAAATCGGTTAAGACAATAAATGTAAAGGGTAAAGTTAAACAGCGTGGTCGAATAATCGGTAAACGAAAAGACTGGAAAAAAGCGCACGTTACCTTAATGCCCGGACATCGGATTAATTTTTTTGACGGAGTTTAGCTGGGAGCTGTAAAATGGCAATTAAGCAGGTAAAACCTACATCACCAGGACGACGAGCTCAGGAATTTGCAACTTTTGATGAAATTACAAAATCAAATCCTGAACGAAGCCTGATAAAAATTATAAAAAAAACCGGAGGCCGTAATGTAAACGGCCGGATTACTTGCCGCCATCGTGGTGGCGGTCATAAAAGATATTACCGGATTATAGATTTTAAACGAAATAAAGACGGTATTCCCGCGAATGTCGCAGCAATTGAATACGATCCTAACCGATCGGCCAGAATTGCATTGCTTAATTACGCAGATGGTGAAAAGAGATATATACTTTTACCGCTAAAGCTTGCTGTCGGTGATACGGTCATGTCAGGTGAAAATGCTGAAATCAAACCGGGCAATGCCTTACCGTTGAGTCATATCCCTTTGGGTACGCACATTCACAATATTGAGCTTCAAATCGGAAAAGGCGGTCAGCTCGTTAAAAGTGCCGGCGGATACGCTCAGTTGATGGCCAAAGAAGGACGTTATGCCACAATAAAACTGCCTTCCGGTGAAGTAAGACTCGTTCTGATGACCTGTAAAGCCACCATTGGCCAGGTTGGCAACACGGATCACGAAAATATTTCTCTGGGCAAAGCCGGACGTACACGCTACCTTGGTATTCGCCCGTCAGTACGTGGGGTTGTAATGAACCCTGTTGATCATCCCATGGGTGGTGGTGAAGGCCGTTCATCCGGTGGTCGTCATCCTTGTACTCCCTGGGGAAAACCGACAAAAGGTTTTCGAACAAGAAAACGGAAACCCAGTGACCGTTTTATTGTCAAAAGACGGAAAAAGTAATTAACAACAGATGTTTTAAAATCTGAAAGCTATATAAAAACTTGATAAATTATACATTTTTTTAGGAGCGTTTATGCCTCGATCGTTAAAAAAGGGACCTTATGTGGATCCTAAAATATACAAAAAAGTTGAAGCCGCTCAGGAAACACGGAGCAATAAGGTGATAAAAACATGGTCAAGGCGATCTACGATTATTCCCGAAATGGTGGCCTTAACGCTGGCAGTGCATAACGGGAAAAAGTTTATTCCGGTTTTTGTAACTGAAAACATGGTCGGACATAAACTTGGAGAGTTTTCTCCAACCCGGTTATTTTATGGACACGCCGGCGGTAAGAAAACAAAATAATCAATACTCAACACATTAAAGGTTAGGAATATCGGCATGGAGGTCAAGGCAACAGCTAAATATATGCGTATTTCCGCTCAAAAGGTTCGCAAGATTGTTGACGCAATCAAAGGTAAACCGGCTGAAGCAGGATTGAATGCGCTTAAATTTATGCCGCAGAAATCTGCGGGTATGGTCCATAAGATATTGCGATCAGCGATTGCGAATGCAGATCAGAATGCGGAATTGGATGTCGATTCGCTTGTGATCAAAAATATAATAGTAGATGAAGGTCCTACACTTAAACGTTTCCGTGCGAGAGCAAGAGGAAGAGGCTCTCGAATTTTGAAACGTACGAGCCATATTACCGTAATCGTCGCTGAAGGGTAGTTGTAAAAAGGAGGAACGAGCTTGGGTCAGAAAGTCAATCCGATAGGAATGAGGCTGGGGATTATAAAAACTTGGAATTCCAGGTGGTTTGCCAGCAAGGACTATTCAAAATATGTCTTTGAAGATCATCAATTACGCAAGTTTTTAAAAAAACAATTATATCATGCAGGGATCTCCCGCATAGATATTGAAAGATCCTCAAAGCGGATCAAGTTGAGAATTTTTGCTGCCCGTCCTGGTATTATAATTGGTAAAAAAGGATCTGAAATCGAGGCACTGAAAAAGAAACTTGAAAAAATGGTTTCACATGAAGTCCTTGTCGATATCCAGGAAGTTCGTAAGCCTGAACTTGATGCGCAATTGGTAGCTGAAAACGTTGCAAACCAACTGATTCGACGTGTTGCATTCCGACGTGCCATGAAAAGAAGCGTATCCTCCGCCATGCGGTTCGGCGCCGAAGGTATTAAAATCATCTGTTCCGGTCGCCTGGGTGGTGCTGAAATGGCGAGAACGGAATGGTATAAAGACGGCCGGGTACCTCTGCATACACTTCGTGCGGATATAGATTACGGGGTAACCAGTGCAAAGACAACTTACGGTGCGATCGGAATAAAGGTCTATATTTTTAAAGGAGAAATCCTTAAAGACGATCAAATCTCAGGTGAAGGTAAGTAGATATTAGGAGAAAGTTCAAATGCTGAGCCCCAAAAAAGTTAAATTCAGAAAACAACAGACCGGGCGGATGAAGGGAAAAGCCCAACGCGGTTCGACTTTAAACTTCGGTGACTTTGGTCTGCAGGCTGCAGAATGCGGATATATCACAGCAAGACAAATTGAAGCGGCACGTATTGCAATGACCCGTTATGTAAAAAGAGGCGGAAAAATGTGGATACGTATTTTTCCGGATAAACCGGTGACCAAAAAACCTGCTGAAGTTCGAATGGGTAAAGGTAAAGGTGCGCCGGAAGGATGGGTTGCCGTTATCAAGCCCGGAAAGATCCTTTATGAAATGGAAGGCGTTTCCCGTGAACTTGCATTTGAAGCATTCAGGCTTGCTGCACATAAGCTTCCCATTAAAACGAAAATCATCGAAAGGAGCAGTGTGTAAATGAAAGCCAGTGAAATTAAAGAGTTGGGTGATCAGGAGCTGGATTCCAAAATAGTTGATTTGTCGGAAACTTTGTTCAATTTCCGGTTTCAGCATAAAACCGGCCAGCTTGAAAATCCGAACCGGATAAAACAGGTCAAGCGTGATATTGCCCGGATAAAAACAATTAAACGACAAAGAAATATAGGGTAAGCGGGTTGCTGACATGAATAAAAATAGAGGAATGAAAAGACAACTGGTGGGTACGGTTTTAAGTAATAAAATGGATAAAACCGTTACTGTAAGAGTTGAAAGAACCGTCATTCATCCAATTTATAAAAAATTTATCAGACGGCGAACAAAATTCGCGGCTCATGACGCAGAAAATACCTGCTCTATCGGTGACCGGGTTCTGATATCCGAATCCAAGCCGATCAGTAAATTAAAGCGGTGGCGAGTTAGCCAGATTATTGAAAAAGCGGTATAATATAGAGGATATACAAAATGATTCAGGCGGAAACAAGGTTGTCTGTTGCTGATAATTCAGGCGCCAAAAAAGTATACTGCATTAAGGTCCTTGGCGGATCCAAACGCCGTTATGCCAGCGTTGGGGATATTATCGTTGTATCGGTAAAAGAAGCTATACCTAATTCAAAGGTAAAAAAAGGCGAAGTTCTTAAAGCAGTCGTTGTTCGGACCAAAAAAGAACTTCGTAGACCTGACGGCACATTTATAAGATTTGATGATAATTCAGCGGTTTTGATTAACGCTCAGCGTGAACCTATCGGCACACGAATTTTCGGCCCGGTGGCCAGAGAATTGCGTGCCCATCGTTTTATGAAGATAATTTCACTTGCTCCGGAAGTAATTTAACTGCTTGTGAATTCAGGAGATATTGGTTATGGAAAAGAACAAATGCCATATCAAGAAAAATGATAAGGTAAAGGTTATTACCGGTAAGGATAACGGCAAAATCGGTAAAGTTATTGATGTCCTTGAGAAAAAAAACCGTCTGCTTATCGAGAATGTCAACATGGTCAAACGTCATACCCGACCAAGTGCTGCAAATAAACAGGGCGGGATCGTCGAAGGTGAAGCAGCGATTCATTGGTCCAATGTCATGTTGATGTGCAACAAATGTATCGCTCCTGTGCGAATCAAGATGCAACGTCTTGAAGATGGCAAAAAAGTACGGGTGTGCAGAAAGTGTAATGAAATAATTGATGCATAGAATTGCATGCCGGAGGAATATTCATGTCATTAAAAGAGTTTTATGATAAAGAAGTCGTCTCAAAACTGGTTGAGACGTTTGATTATAAAAATTGTATGGAAGTCCCAAAGCTTGATAAGGTTATATTAAATATCGGACTTGGGGAAGCCATCCATAATATTAAACTGCTTGATTCCGCTAAAGAAGAGCTTAAGCTCATAACCGGTCAGTCTCCGGTTATTACCCGGGCAAGAAAATCAATTGCCGCATTTAAGCTTCGTGAAGGAATGCCCATTGGATGCATGGTGACTTTGCGCCGGAAAAAAATGTATGATTTTTATGAAAAACTGGTTAATATAACGCTCCCTCGTGTGCGAGATTTCCGAGGCATCTCCGGTAAGGCGTTTGATGGAAGAGGTAATTACACCTTAGGAATTAAGGAACAGATTATATTCCCGGAAATTGATTACGATAAAATCGATACCATCAAGGGCATGAATATTACCGTTGTTACTACGGCGAAAACTGACGAGGAAGGTAAAGAATTATTAAAATTGTTGGGAATGCCCTTCAGAAATTAATTTTAATGATTAAAGGAGTTTGGTTTGGCAAAAACATCACTGAAGGTAAAAGCTGCACGAAAACCGAAATTTGCGGTCAGGCAATATAACAGATGCCCCATTTGCGGTCGACCCAGAGCTTTTATTCGTAAATTTGGAATCTGCCGTCTTTGTTTTCGCAATATGGCATCAGAAGGGCTTTTACCTGGCGTAACAAAATCAAGCTGGTAAATTCTTTTTAGAGAATGAAACTGTTTAATATAAACATCATAGCAATTGACGGAGTATGCAATGTCGATGAGTGATCCGCTGGCGGACATGCTGACCCGCATTAGAAATGCCGGCAAAGCAAAACATAAAAGTGTAGATATTCCCGGTTCCCAAATTAAAATCGCCCTCGCAGGTGTTCTTAAGGAAGAGGGGTTTATTAAGAATTTTAAATTCATCAAGGATAATAAACAGGGAATACTCAGAATTTATCTAAAATATGAGCAGAATGACCGCCATGTTATTTATGGTATCAAACGGGTCAGTAAGCCCAGCCGCCGTGTTTATGTCAGCAGCAAGGATGTAAAACCGGTTCTCAACGGACTGGGTATTTCCGTCCTTTCAACATCTAAAGGACTGATAACCGACAAACAGGCGTCAAAGCAGAATGTCGGCGGTGAAGTTCTCTGTGAAATCTGGTAGTTAAGGAGAAAGACATGTCTCGAGTTGGCAAAAAACCAATTGAAATATCTGATAAAATAAAGATTGCTTATACAGATCGGGTACTGACGGTTTCCGGCGAAAAAGGAACACTGAGTCGAACAATACACCCGGCTGTTAACTTAAATATCGATGATAATGCCCTGACAGTCTCCATCGAAACCATGGATAAAAAGACACGGTCTTTATGGGGAATGACCCGGGCGCTTATTGCCAACATGGTGACCGGTGTTTCTGCGGGATTTGAACGTGCACTCGAAATCAATGGTATTGGTTACCGTGCAGAGTTAAAAGGGAAAAATATTGAATTTAATCTGGGGTATTCACACCCGATTGATTTCCCTCTTCCTGAAGGTATTTCGGCAAATATCGAAAAGAATATTATTAAACTGTCCGGTATCGATAAAGATCTTCTCGGCTATACCGCTTCTACTATCAGAAGTTTGAGGCCACCGGAACCCTACAAGGGTAAAGGTGTTAAGTATGCCGAGGAATATATCCAGCGTAAAGCCGGTAAAACAGCCAAATAAATTATTATCTGAATAAAATTAAAAGGTATGAATCATGGGTTCCGCAAACAGACGAAAAGCCCTTAGGCTGAAACGAAAAAAAAGAATTCGGAAAAAATTGTCCGGTACTGAAGACAGGCCTAGAATGTCGGTATTCCGAAGTGCCAAGCATATTTATTCACAGATTATTGATGATACAAAGGGCATCACGCTTGCTACTGCTTCAACAACTGAAAAAGAAGTCATAGAACAGCAGAAGTTTGAAAATAAAACAGCAGCCGCAACCTATATTGGTCAATTAATCGCTCAACGCGCAACGGAAAAGGGAATTAAGTCTGTTGTTTTTGACCGGAATGGTTTTCTCTATCATGGCCGCATTAAAGCGGTTTCAGATGGCGCCCGTAAGGCAGGACTGGATTTTTAATAGTAAATAAGGAGGCATTGCCTTGTTCAGGAAAGAAACAGACGATAATTTAATAGATAAGGTCGTACATATTAACCGAGTCGCAAAAGTACATAAAGGCGGCAGAAGATTCAGCTTTAGCGCTGTTGTCGTCGTCGGTGATGGTCAGGGCAGTGTTGGTTATGGATTGGGCAAGGCAAATGAAGTCCCTGAAGCGATCCGAAAAGCTGTTGAAAGTGCTAAAAAGAATATGGTGACCGTTGCCTTAATTGACGGTACAATTCCTTATGAAGTTATTGGACGATTTGGAGCGGGTCGTGTTTTATTAAAACCGGCTTCTCAAGGTACCGGTGTAATTGCCGGTGGTGCTGTTCGAGCTGTACTCGAAGCTGTCGGAGTTGAAAATATCCTGACAAAATGCATGGGATCCAATAATCCGCACAATGTGGTGAAGGCAACAATAAAAGGTCTGGCAGGTCTGCAGAGTCGGGAAAAAGCGGCTGCGAAACGCGGATTAAATGTTGAGCAATTATAATAAGGACAGTAATTGAAATGCCTGGAATGATAAAAATTACACTGGTCAAAAGCATGAACGGAAGACCTGAAAAACATCGTATGGTTTTACGGGGTATGGGACTGACAAAAATGAATAAAACCGTTGAACTGGAAGACACCCCGTCTATCCGTGGAATGGTCAATAAAGTAACGCATCTTGTGAAAGTGGAGGTTTAGAGCATGAAGTTGAATGAATTATCTCCAGCCGAAGGTTCAAGGTCTTCACGCAAACGATTGGGTCGTGGTGTTGGTTCCGGTTTGGGCAAGACTGCCGGAAGAGGATCAAAAGGCCATCGCAGTCGTTCCGGTGGTGGCGTAAGACCCGGTTTTGAAGGCGGCCAGATGCCAATCCATCGGCGGCTTCCGAAAAGAGGTTTTACCAATATATTTAAAAAGAGTATTGTAATATTAAATATAGTCGATTTAAAAAGATTTGAAAGTGGATCGATCGTTGATGAAGAAACACTGCTTGCTGCAGGAATGGCAAAAGGGCAGTATGATGCGATCAAATTACTTGGACAAGGTGATATTGATTTTCCGTTAACTGTTAAAGTCAATGCCGCAAGTAAAAGTGCAATAGATAAGATTGAAGCGGCTGGCGGTAAGGTCGAGGTTATATCCTAATGGCGGTCACTAATTCCGGCGTTCAAAATATACTTAAAATACCTGAGCTGAAAAAGCGGATACTATTTTCACTGGCATTTCTGGCGATTTACCGGGTGGGTGTTCATATACCGACTCCGGGTGTTGACGGTGATGCGCTTGCGACTTTTTTTGCACAGTACCAGGACACACTTTTTGGCATTTTTAATATGTTTTCCGGCGGTGCCCTTGAAAGACTGTCTGTATTTGCTTTGGGGATTATGCCGTATATTAGTGCATCCATTATATTACAGCTTTTAACAGTCGTTTTTCCGCACCTTGAAAGACTTTCTAAAGAAGGGGAACAGGGCCGGAAAAAAATTACTCAGTACACCCGTTATGGTACGATTGTTTTGAGTATCATCCAGGGTTTCGGTATCAGCGTCGGTCTTGAAAATATGAGTGCGCCAGGTGGCCTGGCCATTGTTTTTCATCCGGGATGGTCATTTCGGATAATGACGGTGATCACCCTGACAGCCGGTACGGCCTTTATTATGTGGCTGGGAGAACAAATCAGCGAGCGCGGCATCGGTAATGGGATTTCGCTGATTATTTTTGCCGGTATTGTCGCCCGGATGCCCCAGGCCATTGGCAATACGTTTTCGATGCTGTCCACAGGTGAAATGGGAATTTTCGCATGTGTTATTTTGATCATTCTCATGGTCGGTGTGATTGCATTTATTAATTTTATGGAACAAGGCCAGCGGCGTATCCCCGTCCAGTATGCAAAACGGGTGGTGGGTCGCAAAATGTACGGTGGTCAGAGTACCCATCTTCCCTTAAAATTGAATACTTCCGGAGTTATTCCGCCGATTTTTGCATCTTCGTTGATCATGTTCCCGGCCACTCTGGCAAGTTTTTTCAAAGATATTACCGTGATGCAGTATGTTTCATCTGCCCTTCGTCCCGGATCCATAATCTATGAATTGATTTTTGTGGGATTTATATTTTTCTTCTGCTATTTTTATACAGCCATCGTTTTTAATCCAGCGGATGTTGCGGAAAATATGAAGAAATACGGTGGATATATTCCCGGTATACGCCCGGGCAAGAGAACCGCTGATTATATTGATAAGGTTCTGACACGCATTACCCTTGGCGGTGCCGCCTATATTTCACTGGTTTGCGTACTGCCGTCCATATTAATGACACAACTTAATGTCCCGTTTTATTTTGGCGGTACTTCCTTGTTGATTGTCGTGGGTGTTGCTATGGATACTGTCGGTCAGGTTGAATCTCATTTAATTACCAGAAATTATGAAGGTTTCTTAAGTACCGGCAAAATAAAGAGATAATGGTATTCTATTCATTTTAATATCATGCTCGGTTTAAAATAATTATTTAACAAATTTATTTATAATCTGTAAACGGGAGTTCATAAATGGCAAAAGAAGAACCGATTAAGGTTCAGGGCACAGTACTTGAAACATTGCCGAATGCAATGTTTAAAGTGGTACTTGAAAACGAGCATCAGGTTCTTGCTCATATATCGGGTAAAATGCGAATGCACTTTATTAAAATTTTACCCGGGGACACGGTCACCGTTGAATTGTCCCCATATGATCTTACCCGGGGAAGAATTACATATCGATCCAAGTAGTCTCTTGGTTCGGTTGATATTATTATCTGATAATCTGATTGATAGGCAATAGGTTTGAGGTGGAGTTATGAAGGTAAGTGCATCGGTTAAAAAGAGATGTCGGAATTGCAAAATTGTTAAGCGAAAAGGCATTGTTCGTGTCATTTGTGTTAACAAAAGACATAAACAACGTCAGGGCTAGATATAGCATATAAGGAGGCAGACATTGGCAAGAATCGCGGGCGTTGATTTACCGAAAGGTAAACGTATAGTTGTTGGCTTAACATACATTTATGGTGTCGGGCTGTCCACATCTCAAACTATACTTGCTAAGCTGGGTATTGATGAAAGTATTAAAACGGATGACTTGTCTGACGGGGAGGTCAATCAGATCCGTAAAGTCATTGATGATGGGTTTAAAGTTGAAGGTGAACTCCGTACAGAAATTTCAATGAATATCAAACGATTGATGGATTTGGGATGCTATCGGGGACTTCGTCATCGAAGGGGACTGCCGGTTCGCGGTCAACGGACGAGTACAAATGCGCGTACACGTAAAGGGCCTAGAAGAACTGCAGTAAAGAAAAAAGGCGGAGTCGCTAAAAAGTAAAATAATACATAAAGGCTGAGTCAATGGCAAAAAGAACGAAAACAAAGAAAAAAGTAAAAAAGAATATATTAAACGGCGTTGTTCATATCCAATCGACTTTTAATAATACAATTGTGACAATAACAGATCCGAACGGAAACGTTATTTCATGGTCTACCGCAGGAATGAACGGATTTAAAGGGTCCAGAAAAAGTACCCCTTTTGCAGCACAACTTGCCTCTCAGGATGCTGCTAAAAAGGCCATGGAACATGGCTTGAGAAATGTTGAAGTCTATGTTAAAGGTCCCGGTCCCGGTCGTGAATCTGCGTTGAAATCCCTGCAAGCCACAGGACTTACCGTTACGATGATAAAAGACGTCACACCGATCCCGCATAATGGCTGTAAACCCAAAAAACGACGCCGGGTTTAGTTGTTTTTTTAATTCGTTTGTTTAAAAACTTTGTTTCTATTGATTTAATATTATAACATCGCTTGATAAACTTAACCTGATTTAAAAAGCTGTTACGAGCAATAGTTTATAAGGGGAGGAAAATTTGTCACGATATAGAGGATCTGTTTGTCGGTTTTGCCGACGGGAGAATTTAAAATTATATCTGAAAGGCGATCGCTGCTATTCAGATAAGTGTGCGTTTGACCGGCGAAGCTATCCGCCTGGACAGCATGGACAGCGCAGGGCTGGAAAGATTTCCGATTATGGCCTGCAGCTTCGTGAAAAACAAAAAGTTAAACGCAGTTATTGTCTTTCTGAAAAGCAGTTTAAACTGACTTTTGTAAAGGCAGACCGCAAAAAAGGGATTACCGGCATCAACTTGCTGTTGGCCCTTGAACAAAGGCTTGACAATGTTGTATATCGACTTGGTTTTGCCAATTCACGGCCGCAGGCGCGACAGCTGGTTCGACACGGTCATTTTCTGATTAACGGGAAAAAGGTAGACATTCCCTCATATCAGATCAAAACCGGTGATGTCGTTGAAATTCGTGAAAAAAGCAGAACCATGCAGGTCATTATCGAATCTCTTGAAGCTGTTGTTCGCAGAAGTATGCCTCAATGGTTAGAGCTTGAAAAAGAAAACTTCAAAGGCATGGTTAAGGCTGTTCCGGGCCGAGAAGATATAACAATGCCGATTCAGGAGAATCAGATAGTAGAGCTTTATTCCAGATAATTCGAGCACAGCGGCTACACTTGTTAAGGATTTTTACTATTTATCTTAAGAAGACCCTCCTTTTCGTATTCGCTTCGAACAAATCGGGCATATTAACAAATTTGGAGATAAAACATGTCATTGAATGAAATTACATATATGAACTGGCGCGAAATCATCAAACCTGAAAAGGTTCAGATTGCCAGCCAGACGCCCACATATGGGAAATTTGTATGGGAACCGCTGGAACGCGGCTTTGGCATCACTATTGGTAATTCATTACGACGAATTATACTTTCTTCAATTTGCGGCTCAGCCATCGTCTCAGTTAAATTTGATGGCGTGATGCATGAATTTTCGACAATACCCGGTGTTTTGGAAGATGTTTCAGAAATTATTCTGAATTTGAAAAATGTCCGTGTCAAAATGGAAGATTCTGAGCCAAAAATGATAGAAATTGATGCGGCTGGTGAACGTGTTATCACGGCAGCCGATATTATCAGTGGTGACGGAAAAGTTGAAATTATGAATCCGGATCAGCACATCGCCACTCTGACTGCTGATGCCAAATTCAGGGTTGAAATGACGGTAAATGCCGGTAAAGGGTATTGCCTGGCTGAACTAAATAAAAATCCTGAAGCACCGGTTGGGACGATTGCCATAGATTCCGTTTTTTCACCTATCAAACGGGTGAATTACCGCATCAGCAATGCCCGGGTGGGTCAGAAAACAGATTATGATAAACTGACCATGGAGGTCTGGTCCGACGGTTCTGTTACTCCCGAGGATACAGTTGCCTTTGGTGCGAAAATATTAAAAGAACAGATGAATGTTTTTATCAATTTTGATGAAGATCTCGAACCTGAATTATCAGAGAAAGCTGTTGATGATTCAAAACCAAGGCATAATGAAAATTTATATCTTGATGTTGATGAACTTGAACTTTCTGTCAGAAGTGCCAATTGCTTGCGTAATGCCAATATCACCAAGATTTACCAGCTGGTGAACCGTACGGAAGCTGAAATGCTTAAAACCAAGAATTTCGGCAGAAAATCATTAAATGAAATTAAGGAACTGTTGGCGGAACTGGGGTTATCTCTGGGTATGAATATTGATTCATTCGAACCGCCTGAAGATGATGATACAGATCAAGGGGAATAACGCTTTATGAGACACCGTAAGAGCGGAGTTAAATTAAATAGAACAAGCAGTCATAGAAGTGCCATGTTTCGAAATATGGTTACATCTCTGTTTAAATTCGATCGAATTACCACAACAGATCCTAAAGCCAAGGAGCTGCGACGCTGGGCCGACCAGTTGATTACATTGGCAAAACGCGGCGACCTGCATGCCAGAAGACAGGCAATGGCGATAATTAGGGAAAAGAATGTGGTTCACAAACTTTTCAATGATGCGCCTGAGCGATTTGCCAGTAAATCCGGCGGATATACTCGTTTGGTTAAAGTCGGAATTCGCAAGGGTGACGCAGCAACACTTACCATTGTTGAATTAACCGGTCAACCGGTTGAATCCAAAAAAGAAGACAAGAAAGCTGCCAAGGCTGATAAGAAAGCTGATAAAGCTGAAAAAACAGCCACTAAAACAGAAGAATAAGCGCATTAATTTGTAAAAAAAGCTGGTAATTTTAATCGGCTTTAATTAAAAGCCTTGCCCACCCCCCCCCATATTGTTAACCCACCGGGCAAGGCTTTTTTTTATTTATTTATCCATATCTTTTCTCCTATTGTCGGTGCCAGGCTCAGCTGGTTCCCATCATTTGATATGCAGACTCCACCGTTGATATCGGTCCTCAATGTTATTATTTTGTTCTTTTCATAACGTTCGAGCACGTCTGGTTCCGGAAAGCCGAAACGATTATGCCTGCCGGATGAAATAATAATATATTTCGGGTTTACATGTTTTAAAAACGCCTGTGTACTTGAACTGTTGCTCCCGTGGTGAGGGGCGATCATGATCGTGGACTGCAGGTCATAATTTAAATCAACGAGTTCATCTTCAGCTTTCTTCATAATATCTCCGGGAAAAAGAATGGTATGATTGCCGAAACTGACTTGAACGACCATTGAATTATTGTTTGAATCCCGCCATGAATCATTTAAGGCACGGTCCGCAAAGTTATCCAAAGGATAAAGTATTTTCAGCATTACCCCGTTTATTTTTATATTTTTTGAAAATGTATTATACAGCGGGTAGTGGATTTGTTTATTATTAATTATATCGACAAAGTCTTTGTTTTTAGAACATGTGGCAGTGTCATGGTTGGCGAAAACCTGACTGACATTGAAATGTTTTAGTATAAATACCAGGCCGTTTAAATGGTCTGCATCATAATGCGTCAGGATGATCGTTTCGACGGTTTTAATCTTTTTTCGCCATAAAAAAGGAGCGATCACTTTTTCACCCATATCAAAAATAGCGTTATCTGAATAACCGCCCCCGTCAATCAGGGCGCATTGCCCACCCGGCATTTCAATGATCGCGGCATTGCCCTGTCCCACATCGATTATTGAAACGCTCAGATCCTTTTTGTTCCAGCGTTTGTGAACCCAGTACAAAATATCAGCAGACAGAACAAACAATGAGATTCCCAGAAATAATAAAGCTGTTTTCCGGCCTGAAACAGGCATGATGCGCATTGTTGAGAAACTGTATGGCAACCTGTGCTTTAATGATTTTATAGTCTTGTATGGCCTGCTCAGGCGTGAATTTTCATGCAACTGAGGTTCGATATCCGGTTCATTCTGCGGTCCCTTGTGCGGGATTTGTTCAGATTTTGGATACAATAGATATAAAACAGAACCGATCAAGGCATAGGCGCAGATAATTTCAATAACAGACGGGGTAATGGTTTTGACGGCCGCATACGGCTGATTTGCTATCCGGTAAACCCATTCAATGGTAAAGCTAAGAACGAAGTCGCATATTTTAAGGCCCCAAAAGGCCGCGTTTGAAGAAACAGGCAATAATACCAGGACAGAAAACAGTCCCGCCGGCACAACCGCGAATCCGATCAAAGGAACAAAGATCATGTTGGAAAAAATTCCTGCCATCGAAATCTGATTAAAATAAAACATGGTCAAGGGGGCGGTACCAATAATTGCAAGGCCTGAGACAATAATGAATGTTAGCACTGTTTTCAGAAGATGAGACGGTATGTTCTTGGGATTTTCCTTTGACTGGAATATTCTGGAAATCCCGTAGATAATCGAGGCAACCGCTGTAAACGAAAGCTGAAATGAAATTGAAAAAAGTGATGGCGGCGCAATGATTAAAATGATCAATGCAGCAATGGATACCGTATTGATTAAATCATGTTCGCGTTCGATGACAAATGTCAGAAGAAACACACCGACCATAATTACGGCACGCTGGGTGGAAGGGGACATACCGGCCATGATGCCATAGATCATGATCGGTATAAGGGATAAAAGCGCACCGCCTTTTCGCGTCCATGCATGCCGTAAAAAGGGTTTAAACCGTGAAAGCAGGCTTGTGAACAGGAAAAAGGCAAACGATGCAACAATACCGATATGAAGGCCGGAAATGGCTAAAATATGGCTGATGCCGGCCCGGTTGAATGCTTCCCGCAGGGGTTTGGAAATCTGTTGGCGGTTACCCAGAATCAGGGCTTTTAATATGGCGTTCGCATCACCGCCGGATGATTGATTGATGAGGTTTGAAATTTTGCCGCGAACTGCTGACAATTGTTTTTGTAGATTGTTTTTCGAAGGCTTAATATCGATTTTTTTAAAAGACGTATAGGCATTGCCCCAGACCTGCTTAAACGTCATATATTTGAAATAATCAAATCCGCCCGGATTTTTAAAATTTGTAAATTGTCGAATTTTACTGTCAAATGTCAAACGGTTGCCGATGTTTAAATTGTCGGTTTTTCCGTAAATGATGACCCGGATTTTTCCACGCACTGAAACCGGCGGACTATTCCGGTTTGGGCGGGACAGACGGATATGGTTGAGAATACAGACCGTGCGAAAGTCCTGGGACAAAGGCGGGTCTGTTATGATGCCGGATATTTCCCACTTAATGGCGTCTTTAATATAAAAGGAAACATGGTCCTGCTTAATAGATGATGAGTGCCATGGCGTTAAGGCATAATATCCTATACAAAAAAAAAGGATCAGGGGGGACAGTTTTGCATTTTTGTGACGGCAGATCGAGTATATGATAAACCCGGCCGATAAAAGAATGCCTGAGCAGACAGCCCATGTCTGTTCAGGCAGGTAATTTGCGCCAATGATTCCTGCAATAAAGGAAAAGATCAGCGGGATGAGCGGGCGGTAATAGATACGGTCAATTGAAGAAGGTGTCGGGAAAGAATGTGCCGGTTTTAAGGTGAACGCTTCAGGCATTCGTATGGATCCTATTACCAAACAATGTTCTCAGTGGAAGCATCGTCCTGAAGAATCAGCCGGACTCTCTCAAAATCGCGTAAAAAAGCATCTGGCTGGGCAAATCAAACTCAGGCCCGATGGATCCGGATTTGTATTTCAGGTTTTCTTCTTTACCGAAACGCGTTTAATGGCCGCACCCAGGCCGGCCAATTTCTTTTCAAGGGATTCATAACCCCGGTCGAGGTGATAGACACGGCTGACGGTAGTCGTTCCTTTAGCTGCCAGTCCCGCGAGTATCAGCGACGCACTGGCCCGCAGATCTGTGGCCATAACCGGCGCGCCGGATAATTGAACAACGCCTTTGATCATGGCATGGCTGCCGGAGATGGTAATGTCGGTTCCCATGCGGCAGAGTTCGCTGACATGGATGAAACGATTTTCAAAGATGTTTTCCGAAATCACGGAAAATCCGTTGGCAACGGACATCAATACCATAAACTGGGCCTGCATATCCGTGGGAAATCCGGGATAGGGCATAGTTTTCAGATCAATGCTGTTGATGGTTTTTTGGCCTTTGACACGGACTGATTTTTTAAAGACCTGGACGCGGGCGCCGGCTTTTTCAAGTTTGTGGATAATGGATTTCAGGTGAATGGGGTCGCAATTCTTGATTTTAACGTCTCCCTGGGTCAAGGCTGCGGCAACCATGAGGGTGCCGGCTTCAATACGGTCCGGGATAATGGTCGCTGTCACTGGTTTGAGTTTTTTCACGCCGTTGATGGTAATCACCGCTGTTCCGGCACCGGTGATATTCGCGCCCATTTGGATTAAAACATCTGCCAGGGCGATAATCTCCGGCTCACGCGCGGCATTGCGCAATACGGTTGTTCCAGTTGCCAGAACCGCTGCCATCATCAGGTTTTCAGTACCGGTAACGGTCGGAATGTCAAAATAAATTTCAGCGCCTTTCAGTTGTTTGCAGGCGGCCTCGACATAACCATGTTCCAGTTTGATATCAGCACCCAGCAGGGATAAACCGTTTAAATGCAGATCAATGGGGCGAGCGCCGATGGCGCAGCCGCCGGGCAATGAAACTTTTGCCTTTTTCATCCTGGCCAGCAGCGGGCCGAGTACCAGGATGGATGCCCGCATTTTGCGGACCTGTTCATAGGGGGCTTCATAATGATTCATGCCGGTGGTGTCGATATGGACCGTATGGCCGTCACAGTCTACATCCGCCCCCATGGTGGACAGAAGTTCCATGATGCTGTCAATGTCTCTTAACTTGGGGACATTGTGGAAGGTAAATTTCCCCTTAGCAAGAATAGATGCGGTCAGGATAGGGAGTGCCGCATTTTTGGCGCCGCCGACAACAACTTCACCGGAAAGGGAACGCCCGCCCTTAATAATTATTTCATCCATAGGTTACTCGTTTCGTCATTATATTTTTGTTTTCTCAAATGAGACCCCGGTTAAGCGATTTTCCAGTTTGCTGCATATACAAGGAAAATGCTGCTTTGCTATAGTTCCACTATGCGATGCTGCATTTGACGCAGTAGATGCGGTGAAATTGGAAAGCGCTCAATTAAATAAAAAAACGCTGCCTCGGGCTTTTATAGCACAAGGCAGCGCTTTATAACAGATTTGATTTTTAGAGGCAAGGCCCCGCAGCAATTAGTGGTGGCCGTGGTCCTGATTATCATGCCCGCCGGAACAGTCAAAAATGGTTTTGACAATGGCAAAGGTCATTCCGGCACCGATAATTGATAATGCATACCATAATCCCCCCATGAAAACTAAGTGGGAAATGTCCCAGGCCCATTCAAAACAAAATGGAAACATATGTTGTCCTCCTTGATCGATGCTTTAATCGATTGGGTTTAATTCTTTTTCCTGAGGGAAAACCGGTAAATAACGATGCGCCAGGGAAATCACGATCAGTCCGTAAGCCACCGGAAGAACAGTGGTTGCCACTTCCTGCCAGCTGGGCATGTAGGTGTACCATTCATTAAATGAAAACACCGGCACTGCCATCACCTGAAGTACCATCACCCAGCGGTTGAGAGAAACACCGATGACCCCGAGAATAATGGCTGACATCAGCAGAAAGGAGTTTTCCCGGCCGCGTTTGGTAATTAAAATCAGGCCCGGAATAAACCCGCAGATCACGATTTCCGCAAACAAAAGCCCGATATTGTAGGTCGAACTGGCATAAAAGTCCATCAGTGTAAATCCCATGCCCGGGGCGGTCACAAATGCCCAGTAAATGGTGTCAATGGATTTAGCGATAATGTAGGTAATGATCATCCAGCCGGAAATTTTGGCAAAAAGATGAATCGCACTGTCTTTGACCAGTTTTTTCCGCGTGATCATTTCGGTAATTTTTGTCACTAGGATGGTGAAGCACGGGCCGTAAGCAGCGGCCGACCAGGTGAACAGGAAAAAAGTAAAGGGCCAGATGAAAATATGCTCTCTAAAGGCAAACGGACGGCCATAGAGAACGCCGGCCACGCCGCCCAAAGAACCCTGATGAAAGAAGGAAAGAAAAACGCCGGTGGCTGCAAAAATCGCCATAATGCCATGCATGTTATGACTTAAATGATGCCAAAAGGGTTTTTTGTCCAGTTTCGGGTTTTCAAGGATCAGCGGTATAAATTCAATGGTCAGTACGGCAAAATAACATGACAGGCAAAAGGCTACTTCCGTGAGCATGGAGTGAACATTGGCATGCCAGAAAATAAACCATCCGCGCAAGGGTTGTCCAATATCAATAGCCAAAATCAGCAGGGCGGAACTGTAGCAGATAAACCCAATGACCACGGCTAAGTTAATGATATTTTTCAGTTCGTTCTTGCCGACGATATAGGTTAAAAACCCGGAAAAAAACGCACCGCCGCCCAGTGCGATAACCGCGAGGTCCGCCCAGATCCAGAGTGCAAAACCGTAGGCATCATTCATGTTGGTCTGGTTCAATCCTTTGTACCAGATCAGATACATGGCGTAAACTCCCCACAGCAGAACAGCTGTTACGACTGCCATCCAGAGAGAAAACTGCCATTTCGAGCATCTTTTAACACCCGCAGGAATCAATGGTGTCTCATTCATCTAATTGCTCCTTGCTATTGTCGTTTAGTGGTGTTCTTTAATATTATTTTTGATTTTTGTCGGTTCTTCATGGGCCAGGTAATTATCTCCGGCCTTTCGCACCCAGCTTTTACTTGTCAGGTAATAAACCTTGGGATTTGTATTAAGCCGCTCCAGAAGCCGGAATGCTCTGGGGCTGTTTTTTAACTTGTAAACCGCATGGTGCTTGTTATTCAGATCGCCAAATGTAATCGCGCCGGTGGGACAGGCTTCCGCGCAGGCTGTCTGGTATTCATTTTCTTCAAGCTCTTCTCTTTTTTCAAGATAGGCTTTATCCCGGGCCAACTGATACCGGTGGAAACAGAATGAACATTTTTCAACAACACCGCGCATCCGGGGTGACACATTCGGGCTTAGATATTTTTCCATATCCGCCGGCCAGACAGGATCCCACCAGTTGAATTTACGGGCATGATACGGACAGGCCGCCATACAGTAGCGGCAGCCGAAACACCGGGTGTAAATCTGACTGACGATACCGGTATCATAATCATAATCGGTTGCCACCGCCGGACATACTGAAACACATGGAGAATGACCTTCATGGGCACCATCACACTGCATACACGGCATGGGCAGGTAACAGACTTCCGTATTCGGGTAGGTTTTGTTATTCGTTATTTTATAAACCCTGATCCAGTTGATGCTGTCTAATTTGTTTGTTTCATCAGCTTTGAACGGGACATTGTTTTCGGAATAGCAGCCTACCATGCATGAACCACAGCCGGTACACTTATCCAGGTCAATGACCATCCCGTATCTTTTTGCGTTTTTATCTTTCATGAAAACCTCGTCGTTGGATTTAAATCAAATATATTACACGACTTTAAGAGTATGTTTTTTAAGAATCTATATCCGGATTAACTTGGCCCGGATACCCCATGCCATATCAAGACCGGAACCCGGATCTTCAATGGGGCCGGTCAGTGTGTTGACATTGATCCCTTTGTCTGCCAGAAATTCACTGTAGGCGGTATGCCCAAGTCCTCTGGGCATTGCAATAATGCCGGGCTTGATCCCTTCATAGAGATGTACTTTGACTGTTGTTTCGCCTTTGGGGGTTGTCAACAGTGCCGTGGCACCTTCCTTTAAACCAAGGCCTTTGGCGGTTGCCGGGTTAATTTCCAGTAAGCCGACCTGTTTTTTCAGCACCGTATCATCCACTGTTTTGGTCATAAACGGGGCGTTTGCGATAGCGCCGCCGGCCAGACGGATCGAATCATAGGGGATCAGCACCAGTTTAAACCGTTGCACGTCACCTTCAATGGGGACAGGAGTGTACGTCGGCAATGCGGAGTTTTGTTTTTGTTTGACGCTGCCGCGAGCTGTGGGGTAAAATTCGAATTTGGTTGAGACCGTGTTAAACGTAAAGGCCAGCGGTTCCGGAAGGTCATATTTGATTTCAATAATCCCTTTTTTCTTTAATTTTCGCCACTGGTCTTTTAAGGTCTCTTTAAGGAATGCTTCATAATCTTCCCATGGGAATGCATTTTCAATGAATCCGCCAAGGGCTTTGGCAATAAGGATAAATGAATCACCCACATGTTTTGTTTCATAAGTCGGCTTTACCACCGGTTTTGCCAGGCTGATTACCTGACGGGAAATCCCGGCTGCCGTGGGGACATCCTGCAGGCGTTCCAGATAGGAATGGTTCGGCAGAATGTAATCCGCATGGCTGGCGGTTTCGTCCATGTAAGGTGAAAAGCTGACAATAAACGGAATCCGGTCAAACGCTTTTTTCGTTGCCGCCGTGTCCGGAAGCGTATACATGGGATTCGCGTCGGTGACCAGCAGGGCCTGAACCGGAGATTCTCCTTTAGCGGAATTAATGATTTCCGGTAATCGGTTTAAGAGAAAACGTGTGTTGGGGAACTGTTCGCTGCCGGCACCGTCAATGCGCGGCTGCTGCATTCCTTTAGATGCAATTTCATCAATGTTGACTTCCGGCCATTTGGCATAGTTTGAATCCGGAATTGCGGATATGCCGCCGGGTTTATTAATGTTTCCCACCAGCGCATTGAGTGATTGCACAGCCAGGCTTTCATCGATGCTTCCCGGAATCGCACCGTGTCCCCGACCGTTGATGGCAATCGGTTTGGATGCACGGGCAAACGCCCTGGCAAGTGATACAATTTCCGCCTTGTCAATTCCGGTAATCTTGGAAACTTTATCCGGCGCAAAGTTTTTGACCATCTTCGCAAAACCGTCGTGGGTCTTGCCGTTGTCATCAGTCCAGTCGTCAAAGCCGAAAGCAAAGTTTTCAACGAAGTTTCTATCGTATAAAGATTCTTTGATAATGACGTGAGCCAGTCCTAAGGCCAGCGCGCCTTCCGTACCGGGATTGATACCCAGCCATTGGTTTGCTTTGGCCGCCGTATCGGACAGGCGGGGTTCAACCTGGATGATCTTTTTGGCCGGTTTCTGGCTTCCGTAAAGGTTGAACATTCGTCCTGCAGATCCCCAGCCGTCTAAAATACCGCTGCCGAAGCTTAAAACAAAATCAGCGTTTTCAATATCAAATACCGGTGTTCCCTGTTTTCCCTGGGTTAAATAGATCGCCTGTTCAATGGCGTCCTGGGCTGTTGCGGAGCGGATATAGTTCGGGGACCCGTAGGCGGTTAAAAAACGGCCGATCAGGTTCGGCGTGGTACCCTGGTCGGAACCGGTAATACAGGCAACTGATTGCGGGCGGCCGCTGGCCCGAAGTTCGGCCAGTTTTTTGGTCACTGCACCCAGTGCTTCTTCCCAGCTGACTTTTTTCCATTTTCCCTCGCCTCTTTTGCCCTCTCTTTTTAAGGGAGATGTGACCCGGGAGGGACCGTATAAATACTGCAACCCGGAAATGCCCATGGGGCAAAGGCTGCCTTTGTTTACCGGGTGATCCTCCAGTCCTTTAATTTTAACCGGCCGGCCGTCAATTAAACGGACATTGATGCCGCAGCCGCCAGGACAAAGGGTGCAGACGGATTGTTTGTATGTCACCTCGCCGTCTTCCGGAACCGGGGTCCACGGCCAGTTTTGCGTCCAGATGGATACATCATCCGTCAATTTCCAGGGAGCCGGTGTCAGCATTGATCCGGCAGCACCCCCGAGCACAAGTGCCGTTGTGTATGTCAGAAAACTTCTTCGATCAATTTTCATGGAATCATCCTCGCAGATATATCAAAAACGATTTAAAACCATTCATCATTTTTAGTAAGATTTATTTGTGGCATTGAAAACAGGCCCCTTTATGCCCGGTTTCCTCTTTATGGCACTTGGCGCAGTCATTCATTTTCATGGGCTTGGGTTCCCCGGCTTCCGGTTTTCCCAGGCGTGAGATACTGTAACCCCAAATATCTCTGCTGTAACCGGTCAGACGGTTTTCCTCGTATACGCGGGTATGTTCCGAGGTACCGATATCCCCATGGCAGCTTTCACAGGACATATCCGCACCGATGACATGGGCGGAATGGGAGAAGAAAACGCAGTCAGGCTGCTTGGAGTGGTTGAGCCAGGGGACTTCTATGTCGGGGGTGACATATTCATCCACGAATTTTATTTCTTCAGGATCGTCTGTTTGTGCTTCTTCATGGCAGTCGATACAACTGCTCAGGTCCGGCATTCCGGCAAAGCTGCCGTCATCTCTGAAATAATGACAGGATTCACAGTCATCGGAAACCACATCCAGATGAACGGCATGGTTAAAGTCGATGGGCTGGTCTTTTTTGGAATAGAGTAACTCCGGAAACAGGATCCAACCGGAAAGTATACTTCCCACAAAGCCGATCATAAAAAACAGAAAAACGGCCCAGCCGGATGATTTTGAAGGGGGGCTGTCGTTTGTTTCCGGTTCGTGATTGACCGGATCCGTCGCAGCCTCTGTTGAAACTGTTTGGTTTTGGTCTGTACTCATGTAAACTCCGTCAAATCTATAGAGGTTTGTAATATTATACCCGTTTCGACCGTATTTTCCCGGGTGTCTTTGAATTTATTGCGTTGAAAAATTTATCCGCACAAAAGGAATTTGGATATCTATTTTGTGACAATTTGTCAATAAAAATGTAAATCACTGATACCTATTGATAACTGTGGAGGCCGGGGAGCAGGTTTACGCCGAAGTAGGTAAAAATAACGGCAAAAAATCCGATACATGATAAAACGGCAATTTTTTTACCTTTCCAGCCCCTCATCAGGCGGGCGTGCAGGAGACTGGCATAAATCAGCCACGTGACCAGAGACCAGGTCTCTTTCGGATCCCAGCCCCAGTATCGTCCCCAGGCCTGATTGGCCCAGACAGCCCCGGTAATGATACCAATGGATAAAAATAAAAATCCGAACATGACCATCTGGTGGGTCAGGTCATCGAGTATGTCAAAATCAGGGATGCGGCTGATGATACCAGACTGCGACCCGGCACCTGACGGCTTGATGAGAAACATGATGCTGACGCCGAATGCGATGGCAAACGCGGAATACCCGATAAAGCAGGCCATTACATGTGAGATCAGCCAGTTGCTCTGCAGCGCCGGGATCAGCGGCTGAATGACGTCATCGACTTTGGGCAGAGAGGCATAGGCCATTACCAGAAACGGAATGGGGCTGGCCACCACGCCGATAAACCGGAGCTTGTATCTGAAGTCAATAAAGAGATGGGTCAGCGCAATGGTCATGGCAAAAAAGATCAGGGATTCGTAAAGGTTGGATAACGGCGCATGCCCGATCCCCATCTGATAGGATTCGATCCATCGGAGGATGATACCGGTCAGGTTTCCCAGGGCAGCGGCGATGGTTGCCGCTGTTGCAATTTTTCCGGGAAGGGCTTTTTTGAAAATCCATGAAAAAACATACAGAACCATTGCCAGTCCATAGATAAATGTTATTATTGAAAATATTTCTGAACTTGTCATATCGGTTCCTTTTAACTACTGAGTGATTTTTTTAAGGTGGTTGGACAGTCTTCGGATGACTGTATTCATGCCAGGCCTGTTTTTCCCGGAAATTCCCGCAGTCATTACCGTTGTTTTGCCCTTGTCTGCGGAGATTTCAACACAAATTTTTTGATGAAACATGAAAAATGTTACATAGCATCCGATGATCATAAACAAAAAGCCCGCGTAAACCAGGGGGACACCGGGGTCTTTGGTCACCTGGAGGCCGGTGTAATATTTGAAATCCGTATTTGAGATGGAAATGACAAAATCACCCTGGCGCATCATGTCAAAGCGGGGATAATCCGCCGGAATAATGATATGGGAAGGCTCTCCATTGTTCGGAATCATCCTGCATAAAAAGGTATTTGTAAGATTGACCCCCCGGAATGAAAAGCTGGGTCGAAAATCTTCAACAATCAGGGTCCCGGAATTTCCCGGCATCTCGACGGGCGATCCCATGGTCGCTGCCTTGTTGTATATCAGGCCGGATGACTTTTCGGTAAACGTGACCGTCAACTTCGTGGCCGGCATCTTGCCGTAGCTGGATTGAAAAAAATTAATGCCTTCAAAGCGTAGAGGATCGTTCACTATAATGTCTTTTTGAACAACGCTTTGATTGTTTTTAATAATTGAAAGACTTGATCGGTATTCTTTGGGCATGCCGGATTCATAGAGGGTAAAATCAAAGTCATCGCATTTGATTTCAAAACCCAGCCTTATTTCCGACTGACTGTTTCTCAGGAAAATTTTATCAGCCGATTCCCCCTCGGGAATATTCACAAACCCGTCAAACCCGAAAATTGAGCCAATCAGGCCGCCGGTCACCATGAAGATGATGCTCAGGTGGACCGCATAGACGCCCAGTCGGGTCCAACGGCCTTTTTCCCCGAAAAGGATATAGCCGTTTTCCGAAGATTGTACCGTCAATCGGGAAAACCGTTTGGAAAGCAAAGGGGAAATTACGTCCTTTAGTTGTTCGGGAGAGTCTGCGGCCGACCATTCCTGGCGGTTTTTGGCTTTTCGGAATTGGTTGATTTTAAAAGACGGCTGTTTGGGAAAAATGATTTTCCAGGTCGCTTGCAGCCGGTTGATTGAACAGACGATGATGTTGACAGTCAGCATGAACAGCAGGAACCGGAACCACCAGGAGTGGTACATGTCAAAAATATCCAGTGTATTAAGTATTTTGAACAGGGCCTCGCCGAATTTCTGTTGATACAGCATGGGGTTTTCATTCTGCGGGATGACGGTACCGATAATGGATGTCATTGCCAAAGATAAAAGAATGAACACGGATAGCTTTACTGACGCAAAGAATTTCCACAGTTTAAAGGTAAAGCCGTCAGGATTAGATGATTTTGTCATTATATTAACCTATTATAATTGAATTGTTAAATCAGCTTTTATTAATAGCAAATAATTTTTATGCAGGCAAACATTATCATATAACCGGGTGCCGGGCCAGAAAGGGATCTGAAAATAAAACAGAAAATCAGCAGATTGTTTTTAAAGCCGGTTTGATTCCATGATAACGGTTCGGCTCAAAATGACCGGTCGGGTATTGGCTGTAAATTTTTTATGTTCGGTCGATTGAATGCCTTGCGGTTTTACGTAAATTCTCTTATTAATATATGGTTTCACTTAAAACTTTGCAATCTGCAAACAGAGTTGAGTTTTATATTATCACCTGATTAATTTAAAAGGAGGCAGTATATGTTCCGGAATTTTTTTAAAAAAAGCGCTTTTTTGATGTCTGCGGCGGTGATCGTGTTGATGATGGTTGGCTGCAGCGCAACCACCCGGGATATTTCTCCGGATGAGGCCATCCACTATGATGAAGGCTATGATTTTTCCGATAAAAAAGCCATTGTGAGTGATCTTGTGGAATCACTGCTTAACAAACCGCCGCTGGTTTCGCGATTAGATGACCGACCCGTGCTTATTATTTACGGGGTGGCTAACCGGACTTCCGAGCATATTGAGACAGATGGCATTACAGATGATATCCGCCAGGAAATATTACAGTCCGGAAGAGCCCGGTTTGTCAACAAAGTCCAGCGGGATAACATTGCCAAAGAATCCGCCTACCAGTACGGCGGCAATGTCAGTGCTGAAACCCGTCTTGCTCGGGCACGCCAGGTCGGGGCGGAATACATGGTGACCGGAACCCTTCGGTCCATCAAGAAAAAACAGCCCAAGCAGATCCGCCTGAAAAAGAAAACCCTGCAGTACTACAGTCTGACCCTTGAACTGACTGATTTGCAGACCGGTCTTATTGAATGGACGGACAGCGCGGAAATCGTCCGGGAAGCCTCAAAACCGTTTATCGGCTGGTAAGCCGTTAACAGTCTCTTTTGACCGTATTTTTTTCTGTTTCATACCGGCGGCGACAGGTTTTTAGCTGCCGCCGCCGGGACCCGGAAAAATTTTCGTAAACCATCGGAAATGAATAAATGTCTGATAAGATGAATTCCTCTCAAGTCGTCCGCAAATTCAAATGGTTGTGTCTGCTGGTTTGTCTGTTAAGCGCGGTAATATCCGGATGCGCGTCCGGCAAACTGAACAAGGCGCGAAAGGACTTTTACAACGGTCAGCTCGACCAGGCATCCGGTGCATTATCCAGCCCGGAAGACGTGTCAACTCGTGATCAGCTGTTGTTTTACATGGAAAAGGGAGCGATCCTTCACCATGCCGGGGATTACCAGGGCAGCATTGATCTTCTGCTGAATGCCGCCGCGCTGATAAAGGATCAGGATGTGATCAGCGCCAGCCAGCAGACCGCCTCTCTGGTAACGTCCGAGTGGCTTACCGATTATAAAGGGGAATACGCGGAGCGGCTGCTGGTCCATACGTATTTGATGATGAATTTTCTTATGCTCGGGAATCATGAAAGTGCGCTGATTGAAGCCAAGCAGGCACTTGAGGTGTATGATACCTTTCCGGAAGCCTGTTCCGCCGATTATTTTACCCGGGCCCTGATTGCTCACTGCTATGAGGCATTAAATGAAATCAACGGCGCGTATATTGAGTACAAGAAACTGGCCGAATTCATGGGCGATCCGGCACCGGTTGCCCGTAAACTTTGCGTGCTGGCAAGACGGCTGGGCTTTGACGATGAGGTGGAACACTTTCGGCAGTTTATTCCGGAATCGGAATTAAAAGGCAGCCGCGACAGCAGTGCCGGAGAATTGATTGTTTTTGTCAGCCAGGGCAAATCACCGGTGAAGATCCCGCACAATATTGTGCTGCCTCCCTCCATCCGGTTTTCGTTTTCAACCTATGAGAGCCGCGGCAGCTATATGCCGCCGCCATCAGTGGGCCCGCTTTCCAAATCCGTTGTACCGGACGTTGTCTCAACAGATGTCGGAGAGATTTTAAAAGCATCTCTAAAGGAACGCCTGGCGCAGATTATTGTAAAAGAAACCGCCCGGGTGGTGGCCAAGGAGGCTATTGCGCACAATATTAATGATGACAATCTGGAGGTGCTGGTTCGCATCGCGTTTTTTCTCATGGAAGTCCCGGACACCCGGTGCTGGGAGACACTGCCCGCATACATGCGCATGATCCGGGTGCCGCTTTCACCGGGAGAAAATCAAATCCATTTAAACGCCATGGGACAAACCGTTGCAATTCCGCCTATTGAAGTCACCCCTGGCAAAGGACCGTTTTATCACTATTATTCGGTTCGAAACGGTATGGGGCCGCTTCCGCCGATGGGAAATCCTCAACCCGGGAACTAAGAATTGATGGCTTCGTAAAAAGTCCAAATTCTGCGTTGCGCTGCATCCTTCGTTTCTTCATAGTACGCTAAGTACGAATCATCACTCAGGATTTGCGCGCCTTGAATTTGGAGCTTTTTTCTTTGCCATCGAAATCCGACTTTTTACGAGAGTGTCAAGAATTAACATCAAAGCAAAACGGTATCCCCATGAAAAAACACACACAGGTCTTTTTTGTTTTTTTGATTGTCTGTCTGGTTTGTCTGGCAGGCGCATCGCCCGCTTTTAGTGAGGCCGAAGAGCCGGCAGCGCCGATAGAAAGTCACCGGGCACCGATTGCATTTTCAGGCGACATGGCCGATTCCATGAAGCGGGGGGCGGAGCAGGTGACCGATGACTTAAGGGATCAGGCCCGGTCTTTGTTTGAATATACCCCCTTGGGCTGGGACATCAATACCCTGGATTACCTGTATGAAAAAGCCCTGGCATTGCCCGGGAAACTGCCGGTTCTCATCAATGAGATTTTCGAGCAAAGCCGTGTTCTGGGGTTTGCCGGATCGCTTGTCGTGCTTATTTTTCTGATTGCCGTTATCTACAGCCTGATCGGCCGCAAGCGGGTTCTTTTAAAGGCGGAACAGACCGCCCGGCCGCTGTTTGAGAAATTGCCGGAAGAGGTGTATCCGTTTTTGATGCTCGCACTGCTGTCCGTGACCGCAGCGTTGATTCCGCTGATCCTGTTCGGGGCATTTTCACTGATCAAGGCGTTTATCTCCTATGATGAGCCCTGGTTTTTGCTGACCGGACGATTGCTGGCCCTTTGGTCCATCGGTGCTTTGCTGATCAGCCTGATTCGCGGCATTGTGGATCGGAAAATATTTTTTATCCAGACAGAATACGGGGATACGGTTTTTCGGCTGTTTCGCCTGATCGTGCTGTATGTTCTGTTCGGCATTGCGATTCTATGGGGAGCCGAGGCATTCGGGCTGCGTGAGGATTTTCTGTCGTTTCTCCGGTTTTTGATTTTCCTGTCCATCGTGATTTTCCTGTTTTTTATCCTGCTCAGAAAAAAGGCGGTATTATCCCTCTTGCCCCAGCTGCCGGACAAATCCTACCAGTCTTTTTTAAAGGGCTTTGGCCGGTATTATTATCCGGTCATGGGCCTGACCCTGGTGACCGGGGTGATGTGGTGCTTTGGATATAAATGTTTTTCCACTGTGCTGTGGACAAAAACCTGGGCGATTGCCGCTGTCTATATCGGATTTTCCGTGGTGTACCATATTGTTATTCGGAGACTTCAGCAATGGGAGCAAAAAATTGACAGAGCAGATGAACATGCCCTCGCGTTTGTTCAGTCTCTGAAAGGGTTTATTTTATATGTTTCGATTACTATTGCCGCCCTGGTAATGGCTGATCTGCTTGGGATTCTTGAACCAATCCGGCGCGTCATATCTTTTCCGCTGATCCGTATCGGCAGTTCTCCGCTTTCTTTGTGGATTATCGCCAAAGCCACTTTGATTCTGGTGATATTTTTATATATTTCGCGAATGCTATGTTCCTGGCTGAATTACAGAATTTATCCGTCCATGAAGGTGGAGCCGGGCACGGCGTATGCCATTGACACATTTTTAAAATATTTTATGATGATTATCGGCGGTTTTATCTCCCTTGAGATCGTAGGGTTTGATCTTCGTGCCCTGCTGGTCTTTGCCGGTGCCATCGGTATCGGGCTGGGACTGGCCCTGCAGAGCATGGCATCCAACCTGATCAGCGGGTTTGCCATTATTTTCGGCGGAAAAATC
>JAQYVU010000172.1 GCA_030145385.1 Desulfococcaceae bacterium | reverse complement strand
TACAAAGAACTGTTATTTAAACAAATAGATATTGAGATGTATGTGATGATATAAATTAAAGGATGAATTATATAACAATTGTTTTTATTAAATGTCAAATAGATTGTGTTTCTTAAAAATCAAAAAATACCCGACAGAATTCCTGCTTGACAATCCGAAGTGCTTGGTCGTAGTATATAGTAAATATTTTAAGATACTTGCAATAAAAAATGAAAAGGATGCATAAAACAATGCAAATTTATCATGGAAAAGTAATTTCTCTGGATAAAGATAACAATGTTTATGAATATCTCGTTGAAGATCAGGGGCGGATTGTCCATCTCGGAGATTCTCTACCACCGGAATACTCAGCAAAAGAAAACCTCAATGTTGTTGAACTGAATAATCGGGTCCTGCTGCCGTCTTTTGGAGATGCTCATATGCATTTTTCTAACTGGGCATTGATCGCTGTTTCATATTTTGATGTGAGAGAGGCTAAAGACATCAGTGAAATACAGCAGATTATCCGGAAAGAAATGGCTGAAAATAAAAAAAAGAAAGCGGTTATTGCCTTTGGCGTTTCCAAACACAGTGTTAAGGAAAAAAGATTAATCCGTCGTGAAGAACTTGATGCGGTGTGTGCAGATACTCCCTTGATTCTTGTCTGTTATGATGGACATTCAGCCGTTATTAACAGTAAAATGATGGGAAAATTACCAGATGATGTTAAAGCTTTGCGAGGCTTTGATGCCGAAAACGGACATTTATTTAATGAAGCGTATCTTGCAGGTACTGATTATGCCGCTTCCCTTGTCCCGCCCCTGGATTTAGTTAACAGCATCATAAAGAGTTTTGATTTGCTGGCGGAAAAAGGGGTTGGAATGATTCACGCAACTGAAGGCATCGGATTTCCCAATGATCTCGATATTACGCTGGTCAGTCTGATTGCCCGTGCGGTAACAAAGAAAAGCTGTTTTCAGACACGGCTGTTTTTTCAGACCATGGATGTGGAAAAAGTTTTAAAACGGAAACTGCCTCGAATCGGCGGATGCTTTGCTACCGCGCTTGACGGATGTTTTGGTGCCTGTGATGCCGCTTTGCATGAACCTTACAGCAATGACCCGGATAATACCGGAATCCTGTTTCAGGAAGAAGAAGAGGTCATTGAATTCGCGAAAAAAGCCAATCGCGAAGGCCTGCAAATTGAAATGCATGCTATTGGTGATGCAGCGGTTTCCCGTGCAGTAAAAGCCATTGAAACTGCATTGCTGGATTTCCCCAGAAAAGACCACCGGCATACGATTATTCATGCCTGTATTATTCCTGACGAAGATTTGAAGAAGATCGCTGACCTTGGAATCGGGATTACCCTTCAGCCATCATTTTTAATCAGTCCTTTGGAACCCGTGTCTTATTTGGAGGAAATTTTAGGTTCACGTGTCAAAAAAGGGTCTCCGATAAAATCGCTTATAGATGCCGGAATTCATGTCAGCGGTGGATCAGATGCCCCGGTAACATATCCTGATCCCATCGAAGGTATTTACGGAGCATGTAATCACCCCTATGATCCGGAGCAGTCGGTATCTGTCATCAATGCACTTAAGATGTATACCTATGAAGTCGCCTGGACGTCTTTTGACGAAACGGATCGCGGCAGTCTGGAAAAAGGTAAAATTGCGGATATGATTTTCCTGAACCAGGACCCCTTAATCATGAACCCTGAAGATCTCCGTTCATTAAATGTGGAAAAGTTGTTTTTAAGCGGGAAAGAATACCAATCCGGGATGGGGATTATGGGAATGCTCTGGAATGGGCTTACCGGCAGAAGTGAAAAAATTTAGACGATTTTATTTTCGATTCGTTTTCAAGAATAATTTTGACGCAGACTTATAATGACAATCAATTGATAGCAGCAAGGAGAATATAATATGAAACAAATAACCGGCATTGGGATTGGTATCCGTTTTGTATTCGCGCTTTTACTTGTGGCCTGTACGTATAACCCGACTGGCTATTCTTACTTTCACTGGTTCAAAGCGACCGCATCTGATTTTACGCCGCTTCTCGGTCTTGGCGGACTTGCGCTGATTATTGGCTGGGTCATTTATATTCGGGCGACATTTCGCTCGCTCGGCCTTATCGGTTTAATTCTGGCAACTTTGTTTTTTGCTTTCTTGATATGGCTATTAATTGACTTGGGCCTACTCAGCATGGATTCCGTTTCAGCTTTAACCTGGGTCGTTTTAGTCCTTTTAGCTGCGGTTCTTTGTATTGGCATGTCATGGTCCCATATTCGCCGCCGTATGTCAGGCCAGGTTGATACAGATGACGTCGGTGATGATTGAATTTTAATATACTTAATACCTGAATCTTTTCATCGTTTAGCGTTAAACGGACGATTAACCAGGTAGATACCGGTGGCAACAAACAATAGCGCAAAAATCAGCCGGAAGGTTAGCGGTTCGTTTAACAGAAGGCCGCCGGCAATGACGCCGATCAGTGGGGCAAGAAAGGTAAATGACGCAAGACGTGAAGGCGGATAGTTTCGGATAAGCCAGAACCAGATAAGATAGGTTATCGAAGCGACCCATTGCGTTTGATAAATCAGGCTGCAGGCAATCAACGGTGTGATCATGATAATTCCGGGTTCGTTTTTCAACATCGATGCAACGGGGAGCACCATAGCAGAAACGCCGACCTGATAAAGAAGTGTTTTCGCGGGCCTGATTTTTACCAAGGGGCTTGCTTTAATCATGACAGTTGTTGCTCCCCAGAGAAAAGCTGCTCCGGTAAGCATACTGTCTCCGATCAGCATCTGGCGGGTAGGGTAGCTGAATGATTCGCTAAAAGCAATGATAATACCCATAAAGGCACAACAGAGACCCACTACCTGGATGCGCACCAGGTGTTCGCCTGGAATAAAAATCTGAGCGCCAATGGCCACAACGAACGGTGATAGATAAAGAAAGATAATCCCGCGTGACGCATGGGTAAATTCCAAGCCCCAGTAGATTAAAATAAATTCTCCGGCAAAAAGAAGTCCTACTATCATTCCCCACCAGAATGTTCCGTCTTTTTCAAAGACAGGTATTTGCCGAATATTCATCCAGAAGAGGACAAGGAGTGTTGCACCAACGGACCGGATGCCTGATTGGAAAAGGGGAGAAACGCCGGGAAGGGCGATTTTTATAGCTACTTGCTGTATCCCCCAGCTTGTGCATAAAAGAACCAGCAGGGCCATTGCCTTAAAGTCTATAACTTGAGTATCAAAAGCTCGCTGTTTATTGATCAATTAATTTTTCCCATTCTGCCATGCCGCCTTCAAAATAGATTGCTGTGGGCAGACCGGCAAGAGAATGAACCAGCCAGGCATAAGCGGATCGGATACCGCCGGTTTTTTTAATGATACGGCGACCACCGAGATCTACACCATGATCCCGGAGCAGGACACTGACTTCAGATAATTCAATGGGCCTGCGGTTTTTGTTTTTATAAAATTTTTTCCAGGAAATATGTACCGCACCTGGAATGCGGCCTTTGAGCTGCTCAAAGAAAGAACGTGTATCCACCAGCTCAAAGGCTGACGGATTGTTTTGTAAATCTGCCGCTGTAATATTTATGTTTTCACGGATTTGGTATTTATACATCATCGAGTCTCCTGCAAAGGAATCATTGCCGGTTTTTAAAGGAAAATCTAATTTATTCCATGTCTGAATGCCGCCGTTGAGCAGCCGGATTGATCCCTGATGCCCCAGCCAGGAAAGTGCCCAGCAAACCCAGCCTTCGCCGCCCCAACTGGTATCAGCATCACCATAAACGACAATAGGAGTCTGGTTGTCAATTCTCATGTTTCCCAGGGCAATGGCTAATGTTTGCGGCGTCATGATCCGGTAGGGTATATCTTTTTCATCGACTCTGGTATAGTCTTCCCAACAAAAAGAACGGGCACCGGGAATGTGACCGGAAAGCCATTCTTTTTTCGGCCGGGCATCCATGATCGTCCAGTCAGAAGATGTTTTATGAAGCTGGTCAGCGGAAATCAGGTCTAAGTCTGCGGCAAAAACCGGATGACTAATTACCAAAACAATTGAAAAAATGATGATTAGAAACCATATGCCTTTGATTCGATGCCAACGTCTTTTATTTTTTATTATTCCTATGGTCATTTTTCTTTCCTATTTATTTATCGCTATACAGCCGGATTTAAGTCTTGCGATTCCCGAGCTTGTCGGGATTTGTGGCTGGATTATCATTTTACAGGCAATATGTCAGTTTAATCCAGATAAAAACAGAAAGACAAACGGAATCGGCTCAAACTGGTCTCCAATGTTTATCCTTTCAATGGCCGCTGTTTTTCGATGCATGTTTGTGTGGCGTGCCCCTGAACTGTCCGATGACATTTATCGATACCTGTTTGACGGGTTGATGATGGTGGCCGATAATAATCCTTATGCAGAACCCCCGGCAAATGTTTCGGTAAACGTTCAGGCCGTCTTGCCGCAAATGAGAGAAATAATCCCCCTGATCAATCATCCGCATTTGATCACCATTTATCCGCCGGCAGCCCAGGTGGTGTTTGCTGTTGGTGTCATGCTCAGCCAAATTTCCGGTATCAGTATTTTGATTGGCATGAAATTATTGCTGGTGATTCTGGACCTTATGACGTGTGCTGTTATTATTAAATTATTAACAATAATGAATCTGTCAAAAAACCGGGCGGTTCTTTATGCCTGGCACCCGCTGCCAGTTATTGAAATCGCAGCATCCGGCCATATCGATAGCGCAGCGCTTTTTTTCTTTATTGCAGCCATTGCTCTTGTCGTTTTTCATAACACTGCAAACTGCCAAAAAAGAGGCGGTATTTATTTTAACATAATTAATGTGATGTCTGCCGGGATATTTATGGCATTTGCCATCTTAACCAAGTGGCTTCCTCTGATTTTTTTGCCGGGTTTATGGCTGACGTTCCGACCGGGCCAGCAACGGTACCTTTTATTCGGTTGCCTGATTGCAGCCGGATTTTTAATATGGCCGTTTATGCCTGAATTTATTAATGGGCTGAAAACCTTAAACACATACCTTCAAAACTGGGAATTTTCCGGATTTGTCTTTCGACAGCTTCGGAATATGACCGGCTCCGGTAAGATATCTCGTCTTTTAGTGGGCGGCGGTTTGTTTATTATTGTAACTGGTCTGTTAATTTGGCATAGACAGCGGGAAAAAACGTTTTTGCGAATGTTTAAAATCTTTTATATCATTGCATTCGCGTATCTGGTTTTAACGCCGACTATGCACCCCTGGTATGCTTTGTATATGGTCGTTTTTCTGCCGTTTGCAGCCGATTCGGGCGGTCTGACATTGCCTGGTCTGACGCTGTCCGGTTTGACGCTATCCTGGTCCGTTATATTGGCTTACCGGGTGCTGATTCCCTATCGCTTGCAAGGGGTCTGGATCGAAGACGATATGACCGCGTTTATGGTTGTCCTTGCGCCGGCTGCCGCTTTTTTATCTGTCATGGTTGTGCAGGTTATGTACAGGCATTTACGGATGCAAGTAGATGAATGAAAAACTCCAGTTCGCACCTGATGAAGTGTTCTTTCCGTAAATTTCCGGACGATAACCAAGCTCAATGCCCCATTCAGACGATATTTTACAGCCAAGGCAGGCATCCAATTTAACCAGATCATAATCAAGCGTTGCTGTCGGGTTGCCGGAAGCTCCGGAGCCGCTGCCTTCATTGCCCATGCCGTATATCCCGTCCAGTTTGACACGGCCATAAAGTTGTTTTGTGAAATCAAGTCCGAATTCGATCAGATACCGGAGTTCGTCGGCCGGATCTTCGGCCCGGAATCGGTAGCCGGCTTCAATATTAAAATATCCCGGTATCGTTGGATACAAAGACTGGCCGAATAGAAATCGGATTTCCGTGTCATATTGACTGTTTCCCAATGCCGGGACATCATCTTCATCATAGAATTCCGGGATTTTTACCAACCCCTGAACAGAGAATACGTTGCCTTGTCCTGATAGCAAACGATACTTTAGGCCCAGCTCCATATCTGAAAATCCATTGGTTTTGGATCTTGCATAATCTGTTTCGTCTTTTAGCCATTTATAAGAGAAGGAGCCGATAACCGTCAGGGAATCGAGGATGCCGTATTCCCCGTAATAACTGATATTGTTGTCTGTAAATTCACCGTTATCGGAGAAATCCGCTGTATCACCGTCTTTATCAAATCGTTGATCAGCATAATAACAATTTGCAGATAATTTTTGATACATGCTTCCTTGGTTTGCTGTCCATGCTCCGGCAAAACAGTTTTCATTTATAAAGAAGGCGAAACATACGATAAGCAGCATGCTTTTGATGATTGATAATTTTGACATGATATTCTCCAGTATTATTTATTCGCTTTGCTGATAACAGCGGTCAGAAGGACCAGGAAAATATATCTGAACGGATGTTTACGGATTTTTTTTCCTGCGAAAAAATTTCTTTCACGCGTAACATCGGCCGGATGTTTTTTTTTAAGCAAGTGTTTTACCTTGAGGCGGTTCAGGTATGTCCAGGGTGCCTTGGCGGCCTTGAATTTGCCGGTGACCAAAGCCTCCGGGGCAAATATTGAATCAAGTATATGATCCGTCGGTAAGACTTTATTCAGCGACCCGGCGCAACCGGCGCAATAGGTCAATAAACGATGGGA
>JAQYVU010000171.1 GCA_030145385.1 Desulfococcaceae bacterium | reverse complement strand
CGTCTTTTGATGAAAGACTTTCGCCCAAAAGATTATGATTAAGAGAAAGATTACGATTAAGAATTTAACCGAATCATCGCTCAGGGCAGAGCCAATATCTCTGACCTGGCCCAAAGGACCAGGTTTTCAACATTTAAATAAAAAAATATCCGCGCAATGAAAGACTGAAGCAGTTTGGGACTGCCGGGGAGAGCCCTTCCAAAATGCTGGAAGGGCTCAAATTTATCCCCGACGATGGCAAGAATTTATGTTCACTATATTTTCAGCAGTTCCTTGACGAGCCTTACGGTCTCCCTGGCCGCTTTATCCGGTTTTAAAGCAGTATTTGAAATCCCGCAAACCGCTTTGACAATATCATGGTCCACCTTTTTTTCAGCCCAGGTCTTTGCTTTAGGGGCTGCAATGTATACTGAAAAATTATGGTGACCGGTGCCGGGTCTCTCTCCGATGATGTGAAGAACAATTCGATGCTTGGCAGGATCTGATTCACCAAAAAGGCTGCTTCCAATGGCATATCCTGCCCGGACACGGCCGCTTTGCACCACAATTGTTTCTTTGCCGACCGTCAGGCCGGCTGCCTGTAAGTCCTCTTTCACAATCTTTAAAAACGGTTCGAGGTGGCCTTCGTCCATTATTGCCTTGGAATTCAACCCGTCGGAAATCACAATCTGCACATCCGGATCTTTTCCCTTCCAGGAAGCCCTCAGTTTATCCAGGGAGGCAACTGCGGATTTGCTCAGTTCTTCCCCGGTAGACGGATGGGCCACATAATCTTCCCGGTCCTTGGAATTCGTGGTAATCACCACAGCATTGGGAATGGTGGCAATAAATTCCGGGGACAATTCGGTCCACAGCGATACCTTGGCATCATCGTAAAGACCCCATATCTTTTTTTTCAACACCGGATTCAGGTCCCCGTAATCCGCCCCATACCCTGTGGCAATAATAACTTCCCGGGCTTCACATCGTTTGATCGCAGCTTCACCTTCTGTGTATATTTCCGCTTTGGACCGCTTGTCGCCTTTGGCCTGCAGGTACTTATAATACACCCAGATAGGATCGCCGAAATGCTCAGTATAGTTATCATCGGCATCCACGATCTCGATTTTCTTGAAAAAATTCCACATGGCATCATTGACCTTGTAACCGTACTTCAGTCGCAGACGCACGTGATCCTGATAACCGGTGGTCAGATAACTCAGCATCGGATCGTTCTTGGTGGGAAGCGCCATCATGTATGGGGGATTGGCCGGCGCAATCTGGTCCATGGCCCAATCCAGATCATCTAAGCTGACAGGCATATGAAGCGTGGAACAGACATCCAGGCCCAGTGTGATCCCGTGGAGTTTACCCATTACGATATCTTCCAGGCAGCACCGAACGAGCTGCTCACGGGTTTTGAACACTTCCGGCCCGATGAATCCGGCCACGTCGTTGGTATGACACCAGACATCCTTTTTCCCCTGGGCCTTGGCCACTTCCATCCGCAATGCCTTGGAAAAACCGTATTTACGGGATTCATGCAATACCATATCAAACCCGTTGCCCGCGCCGTTGGTAAAATCCGCCCCCTGTCCGGTCTCATGGTACAGTCCGTATTGGCCGGTGCGCATTTTCGCATATTTTATCATGCCGTCAATGGAAATCCCAAAGGTCTCATTGGCATCGTCACATCCGGCCAGGCTCTGAAACCAGATGCCTCCGGCAGTCTCCGGATATTTCTTTTCAGCCGCAGCCTGGTCATCGATATGGGCAAGGGTGCACCACGGAATTATCTTTTCCAGGCCAAAGGTGACGATTACATCCTGAATCGCACCGGTGATACTGGCCACATTATCCACCGTGCCGTCAACCGGATTGTTTCCCACGACAATATCACCGGTGGCGTAGCTCCAGGCATCAAATATCTGCCATTGAATATCCTCGGTATTGTCCAGGGGCGAATTAGGCTGAACCCTTGCACTCAGATACCCCTTAGCCCCGATCTGGCTGCCCGGCAGAGCAACAAACACCGTCTGGCCCACCTTGATTAATTCTTCATTGCTCATGAGTTTGGTAACGCAGCCGATCACATCACTGTCCAGACCGTGCATAATGGCCTTAATGTCTGCCTCGGGTTTAGTCAGGATAAAAGTTTTCAGCTCCCCCATGGTCCATTCCTTGACCGTTTTATACTGGGCCTGATCAACATTTCCCCAGATCAGCTTCTGGAGATTGTCCTCAAACAGCGGATGTTCGTGAATATCTTTTATCTTTGTGTTGGCTAAAAGCTCCCGGGCCTTCACCCTGCTGGTTTCATCATCCGCCGCCAGCCCAATGGCTTCATCCCCCTCCTTATAAGGATTTGCAGCCCCGATGACCTGCTGATACAGGGTTTGGTCAAATTCTCCCTTGATCCTTTCCACGTATTTGAAAACACTGTCCCCGGGCTTCACATCCTTGATTGTGACCGCGCCGCAAAATACGTTCAAGGAAAGGATGTACAAACAGACAACACCCGCAATAAAGAGTGTTTTAGTAAACTTTCCCATAGCTATTCTCCTTCCTTAAAACCTCATTGTTATAATACATGTTCTTTTTTTGATCTTTAATTATCAGCTGCCCTGACTTGATTTTTTGATTATTCCGGTCACGGTCGCTTTTGTCAGAAAGAGGTTGCAATGCTAATACCGCCATAGATGAAATCATGATCATCACCGTCAAAGCTGATCTCATCTGCCCAGGCTTCTGCCTCACTGGATAAAGTTGTCGTGTAGTTGATTGACGCACTGACCGTCCAAAATTCGTCGAGCGGAATATTATAACCGGCAGAGAAATTGAGATCATGCCATGCATCGTAGTCCTTATCTCCATATGGGTGATACCACCAGCCGGCGTTTGCGCCTAAATCAAAAGAATGTCCGGTCTCGAATTCAAAGCTGTGTGACAGTGCAAAATTTGTATACCATGATTCCCCATATTCAATGCCGCGCCACACACTGACCTCAGGAGACAGAAGACAGTCGTATCCTAAAACGACAAACACCTCCTCGTCATCTCCTGAATCAACATCATAATAAATCCATCCGAGTGTAAAATTTAACTTTTCAAAGCTGTTGCTGTAAGTTAAGACCATATCGGTTTCCCACCATCGGGTGTCATTGTTTGTACCGTCACTGACGATGTCCGTGCCCGCACCTTCATAGTCTGTGTCAAAATCTCCCCAAAGGGTAAAACCAAATCCTTTGTATGAAACCGTTACCTCCGGAAATATCACCAGACTGTTCTTGCTTAATTCTTGTGCACGCCAAATATATTGAGAATAAAATGTCATGCTGGCATCACAGGTCGGTCTTTCAGCCTCTTGCGCAAAAGAAACAGTTCCCGACATAAAGCTCATAAAAAGAACGAGTAACATCACATAAAACTTACTGTGTCTTTTCATCACTTTCCCCTCCTCATTTTCTGTATCGGTTAAACCTTCATGGGAACACATTCAACTCAAGTGCTCCTCATTTGTTCTCTTTCAATTTCCACCTCCTTTTTCAGGTTATTTCAATTCTCCTTTTTCTTTCATTTTTTAAACAACTTCATCTCTCAAACCCTTTTTAAATAATTTCTCGTACCCTCTCAGGAAAAAAAATAAACCTGCAGCCAACGATGCGGCCACAGCCATTTATGCCGGAAAAGTGCGGATTTGTTTCTTGCTTCAGGCATTTAAATTATCGGAGATTAAAACGGACTGCATTCCATCGCGCATGGGAAACTGCTAACGGAATAACTTCAGACAGACTGGAATTTATGCATTTGACTTCAAAAGCAAAAAGGGGATGGGAAAAAAATTCAAAGCGTTGGGAAAAAAATATTCAAAGGAATTCAGGAAGGGGTCATTTTACAAACAACATAGGAGATGTCTAAACGGTGGCAGGAATTTTTAAGAAGAATCTTTATGATTGTTTAAAAAGAAAATGAAGAGATGAATTATGTATATTTTGATTGCGGGTAGAACTGAAAGTTAGCGGAGTTAAATCGAAAATTATCATGCCAAACGGTTGCTGCACGGATGTATCTTTCAAAGAAAGAGACACAAAGGGAAAAAGATAATCGCTGGGACTTAATCGCTATTGACATTTACATTGATTTGCCAAAAGCGATATAGCAGTCTTTTCCATTTTTAGTGGATACGAATTGTTTGATTGTCAAAGAGCAGCAACCGGACTTCCATCGGCATACCGTAGAAGGGAGCATTTATACCCTTTTGAACAAATTCGATGTTTCCCATTCCGCTGACAATTTTCATATCAATTATACGAAGCGATTATAGATACTTTTTTATATAACCATCCCAGCTGTTTTTCAACAACAATCACAATTATTCCATACAACCACATCATTATCGTTTAAAAGGCAAAAAATACATAGTACCTGAACTTTGAATAAAAATTGATAAGAACTGTTTTAGCAATCGAAAATAAAGAGGTTGTAAAAAATTATATTATTTTTTCTTATCAATTTTCACCCAGAGAGCGAGCCTCCGATTCGTTCAAAATTCAAGTAGTAACAAAAATGCCCCGCAGCTGACTGCGGGGCATTCTATTTATTCACTTCTAAAAAATTTATTACGGCAGCAGTTTTCTGATCAGCGCCTCGCATTCTGCGTGTGTCATAATTTTCGGAACCGGATAATCCGGGTGCGCTTCATCCAAAGCCCGCTTTGCAATCAACGGAATGTCTTTTTCCTGGAGTTCTTTAATAACCGTCGGGATCTTCATATTTTTGTTCATGGTTTTTACTTTTTCAATAAACTTAACCGACAGGTCTTCTGTAGATTCTTTGCGTGTGCCGATACGGCCGGCAACGGCCAGATCCGCCAGTTTCTTCCCGGCTTCCTTACGGCAGAATTCCAGGACATAAGGCAGAATAATGGCATTGGCCAGGCCATGCGGCACACCGTAAAGGCCGCCCATATTATGCGCGATGGCATGCACGTAACCGACATACGCCCTCGTAAAAGCGGACCCTCCATAAAACGAGGCAAGCGCCATGTTACTTCGGGCTTCAATATTCGACCCGTTTTGATACGCTTCTTCCAGATTTTCAAATATCAGTTTTGTGGCATTTTTTGCATTTTCATCAGTGAATTTTGTTCCGTTTAAACCGATATACGCTTCTACTGCATGCGTTAAGGCATCCATACCGGTGGTCGAAGTAATGTGCGGCGGAAGCCCGACCATTAATTCCGGGTCCAGAACAGCGATTTTAGGTATCAGCTTCAGGTCGCTGATTGCAAATTTTTCATGGGTAGACGGATCTGTTATAACTGCGGCAACGGTTGTTTCAGAACCAGTGCCGGCAGTCGTTGGCACACAAAAGAAAGGCGGGATCGGCAAGAACACCCTGAACAATCCTTTCATTCTGCGGACCGACATAAACGGATTGGCAATCCGCGCCCCGATGATCTTGGCGCAGTCAATGGGAGATCCGCCGCCAAAGCCGACGATTCCGTCACAGTTGTTTTTTTGATAAATGGTACGGCCTTTTTCAACGTTTTCAATCGTGGGATTGGGCTGAACATCATCATAGATGCTATATTTGATACCATTTTTTTTAAGCGATTCTAAAAAACCTTCAGGAACCTTTAAATCCATTAAAATTTTATCGGTGACAACCAGGACATTTTTCAGACCCCTTACCTTGATGTTTTCAGCCAGATTATTGACACTTCCAGGCCCGCTCAACAACATGGGGATGGGAAAGGGTATAATCACGGAAGCTGTCTTCATAACCCGTTGCTGTGTTCGATAGAATCCTTTTTTCAAAGTCCAGATCATTTTTTTCTCCTGTTATTTTTATCGATGATATCTACAAAATATATCAAACAATCAGAATGATGGCCAGTGTATTGCCAACGATTCGCTTCGACCAAAAAATTATAAGTCATAAAGTGTTTCATCTTTTTTGGGTGCCAGTTTTTTCCCCGGCCCTTTGCCCCCCTTTTTCCCCGGCAGAATAAACGGTTCCTCGTCGTTCATCAGATCTCCCATTTCCGCTTCAATTTTTTCAGGATCTTCTCCTCTTTCCATTCGGGCAAGCGCTTCTTCCATATTCTGCCCCAGGCCCACACCGGTCATATCGGTTAATTTGCGCATCAATTTAGCTGCCTGACGCGGATCCTCCTCATTGATATTTTCCGCTTCTTTTGCCATCATTTCCATGGCTTTTTCCATCTTTGACTCATCAATGGGCAAATCATCCATAGTGTTTTCTTCAGCGCGCCCGGTCACGGCAAAAACGGAGACCTGTTTGGACAGCTCCGGGTTTTTACATTTCGGGCATCCGGGGATTTTTTTAGTATTCACCCTTGCCGAAAAGAAATTAAAGATGGTATGGCAGTCTTTGCAGTAAAATTCATAAATCGGCATAAAAAAATCCTCACCAAATCAATATTTAAGCGTTTTTTACATATTCGATTTCCTCGAAATATGCCAAAAAAAATCATTAGTGTCAATTGCGTTTAAAACTTGCCGGCGCGTCTATAAAAAACGCATACATTTTTCGGAAAAAAATTTATCGCATTGACATGTTCTTTGTTCATTTCATCACCGTGCATCTCCGCTTTTGAGGAGACACCTTTTTTATTGACATGAATCTTAGACCGGATTAATAGTTCGTATACAAAGGATTATTATTATGGCAAAATTACCTGAAGACCTTCCGGACTGCATGGTTTTTCTGCTAGGCAAAGCTTACCAGAAAGCCCACAGCGGTTTTAAAA
>JAQYVU010000170.1 GCA_030145385.1 Desulfococcaceae bacterium | reverse complement strand
TCGACGTTTCCTTTTTTTTTATATAATCTGCCAATGGAATTGATAAATTTATAAGAAGGCATATATTCCGGATCATTGCCATTTGTTACATATAAAAAACAGCTTTCCGCGCACAGGCTGCAATGGGCGCACATGGCCAGAGAGAGTTTAATCTGTTTTTTGTTTGTTTTTAAAATTGATTGGATGGAATCCGTATTGATTTCTGTTGTTTTTCCCATTTACCGCTCCACAAAATAAGTTCTGATTCAGAATTGATGGCTTCATTAAAAGTCCTGATTTATTCTTATCTATAATAATGGGACAAAATCACGTCCATAAATAAACATTGTCGACGGATTTTTTATAAAGTCGTCAATATTGCCATGACCGCTTCGGGTGTCCCATGCTGTATTCATTGATAATCATAAACCGGCTGACAAAGAAAAAAACCATATGGAAAAATTTGGAAAACGGTATCATCACCAGCATCAGCTCGCCGGAAAGGATATGAATGGTGATCATCATATGATAATTCAATGCCGGATGATGCGCCAGAAAACCGGTTAAAAACGGGGTCATGGCGACAAACAGCAAAATAAAATCATATTTAGTTGAAATAAGCCGGACCCGGCGAAGCAAAAGTCTTCGCAAAAAAAACACCAGCCCGCACATCAGCACCACCAGGGTCATGAAGTCCGAGGTTTTTTCGGAAAAAGAGATAAAACTGAATCCGAACGATGCGTCCAGCAGTACATTATGACCCAAAAGAAATATGGGCGTTGCCAACAGACACATATGAAAAAGAATACTAAACATCACCATGCAGGCGTCGGTGCCTATAACGGTTATTTGCAGAAACGCCAGGCGCCTGAAAAAGCGTTTTCGCATTGACGGCGGTTCGGGTATAAAATTTTTATCCGCAGCAAAGTGCCGCGTTTCTGTTTTTTGGGTCAGGTTTAATAATCTGAAGGTTTGGACCATCAGGCCCAGGCCGAATATAATAAAGGAGATCCATGCCAGGGGGCCCCGGATAAAATCCAATAAAACCGTATGGGAAATATTGGTAAAAAAAGTTGTCATATTCGTATGGCTTCCTGGTACCTATATTGAACTTAGGTGATAATATCTCTGTTCATATCCCTTTTGAACGATCGTACGCGTGATATGATTCTGCCACTGCATGGGCGGCTGTATTTTCAGGATATCTTCCAGCCGGTCCTGGGCTTTTAAGCGGGTATAGATTTCATGCCAGGCACAGCTAACCTCCGGGCTGATTTCACACTTATCGCCGTTGGTTCCGCCGCAAGGTCCGTTAAACAGGCTTTTGGCACATCGCGTCACCGGACAAATGCCTGCGGTATAAGCCAGTACGCATTCACCGCAAGCCCGGCATCGTTCCTCATAGAGACCGACATCCAGATCAATGCCAATGCCGATGGTGTTTACCGCCGGAAATACCGGTTTGTCGGGATATCTTTCCGCAAGGAGCTGCACGCCCGCACCGCAGGCCATGGACAGGACGCAGTCCGCTTTTTCCACCATATCATCCAGCACGCCAAGATATTGTTGATTGCACTGCCGTTCAACCGTATATCCGCTGAACTGACCGGAGCCATTTGTTTTATCCCGTGCCAATTCCAGTTCTGTCTGCAGAATAAGGACTTCTTTCTGACCACCGGCAAGACAAACGGACACACACCCGCCGCAGCCGACAATCAACACATTCGGATAGGGCGCAATATAATCTAACATTTCCTCGATCGGTTTTGGTTTTGCTTTAATCATTTAAGCCTCTGATAATCATTTCATATTCTTCTGGCGCCTCAGCTTCCGGCCGATGACAGTCATTGCACATGGTCGGTCCCGTTGGCTGGTTCATCTTTGCGGTTTGATTATGACATCCAATACATAGCCGGTGAAAGGCCTGCCGGGTTTGAATTTTATTGTCCGAATCATGGCAGGACGAACACTTGATGTCCGGATTCCCGCTGTAGAGTTCCGAGGAATCCAATTCATTATTGTTCTGGTCATCATAAACATGATGACAGTCCTCACAATCAAAATTCTCCATATGCATTTCATGCGGGAATGCCACAGGATTTCTTTGCGTGTCGCACCCGGACTGATCAACGGGAAATGCGTCAACAATGGAGAACATGACCATGCCCCCGAAAAAAAGGCAGAGCATTATAAAACAGAATTTTGAATTTACCGGAATATATTTCACGCCATTGTCCTTTGTTTAACGATTTACATGGAATGCATCGCGCGTTGTCGTCAGATGCAATTTTCATGATCCGCCTGAGCGAACCGGATATCCAGTTAAAACGTTTCGATGCATCTTGCATGCCATCCCGTCGAATTCTGGTATTTATTTATGAATTGAGAAAGTTAAATCTGATGCCGGTACTATCGGGGGGCTGACGAATTTAGCAGAATTGTGATATTTTTCTTGTAAAATTTCAAAGTCCGTTTTGAAAGATCGCATTTTGCAGGCAATCAAAATCCGGGGTTACCGCCCGGTCCTGTAAATTCTTTACGGGTTGTTCGTATTCGTATTTTGATCATGATCCAATGGCATATTTTACGCAAATTGTATTGCGTGAGTCTGAAACAAACCAAATGATTTTTTCGCAGAACCGCTGCTGCCGCATAACACCACCTGAAATTTTACCGATGCGGAACGCCAGCAGGTTAAATCGTTTGGATAACGAGGCATTATTCTGCTGGTATTGAAATTTTACGAAAATTGATTTCGCAAATTTTCAAATTTCATCAGGGTCTGGCATGAGCGATATCGGCATTAAATTTTAAGTATCTGATTAAATGAGTGTTTTATAAATTTATATTAACTGGCATGCATCATGCAATATCTGGTTGAGGAATATCGGCATCTGCAAATGGCCGGGTGGCCAGGATTCGATGGATGTACCGGATGAACAACGGAAGAGCCAAATAAGCCGTCTGTTTTATTAAACAGGAGATTGCTCGGAATGGAAATATTGAATCGCAGAATACGGGGTACACGCCACATTCATTCAGAACCATGCGTTCGCATGTTGTAAGCATAATGCAAATTAATACCATTTTAAAAGGAGGAAGAAAAGATGCTAAAAAAATGTAAGTTTTATCTGTTACCGGTGATGATTCTGGCGTGTGTTATTTCAATGGGGACCATAGCGTTCGCAGAAGAGGAAAAGCCGACCTGCGACATGTCAATGACGGCTTCTTCCCAGTATATATGGCGCGGGTTTGAATTGAGCAAGGAAAGCCTGGTCATTTTTCCCTCCATGACCGTCGGCTACAAAGGTTTTGCGTTTAACCTCTGGGCTGACCTTGACACAGACTATTATGGGGCAAACACCGGGAACAATGGCACTGAATTGTGGGAAACCGATATGATACTCTCCTACAGCAACAGCTTCAGTCTGACCCCAGAACTAAATTTAGACTGGACCCTCGGCTGGATCTATTATGATGTCGATGGCGGTGAAGATGAAGAAGTGTTTGCGACTCTGGGATTGGATACGCTGCTATCCCCGACAGTCAGCGTATATCGTGGCATTGAATATGGCGAATCCTGGTACTACAGTTTGGCGCTCTCGCATAGTTTCCCTCTTAATGATGATGGGATGACTTTCGATGTCGGCGGCTGGGGAAGTTACTATGACATTGACAATGACGATTACAGCGCATGGCATGACGGTACGGTATGGGCAGGAATGACAATTCCCATCGCTGACTGGTGCTCGGTATCTCCGGCCATTAATTACAGCTTCCCGTTGAGCAGTAAATCAGATGATTATCTTAAAGCAGCCAGCTTTGATGGAAATGATTCCGATTTTCTTTATGCTAGCCTGACTTTTAATGCTTCTTTCTAATCAGGGAAAAAAAACGCGAGATATAGACCGAACCAAAAAGATGGTATCAGCCATCGAATACTCGTAACAAATAAAAGGGAGAAAACAAGCGATGAAAAAGCAAAAATGGTTTATGAAAAAACGAAGCCTGCCACTGATTGTGGCTTGCGTGTGTTTGGGCTTTCTTTCGACGGCCACCTGGTGCGGTGCCATCACCATCCAAGCGGTGAAGCCCGGCGAAGACGTGTTTCAGTATGTGGAAAGGATAAAAGGAAAATTTGATCAACACCTTTATCAACAGGTTATTGGTGCATCCAACGCCTATAAGGAAGGGGATGAGGCCATCGGCGTGGCGGCGGATGATCCCGACACCCGGGTATATGCCCGCTGGCTTCTTGCCAATACAAAGATTAAACAAATTCACGAAAACCCGCTTTTCGTGGACAACCTTCAAAAACTTGTCTGGAAAACCACCGACAAGACCCAATATGAAAAAGTCAAAAACTGGACCATGGGCGAGTTGAAGGACTTTTTGCTGACCAAAACAGAAGCAGAGATAAAAGGCATCATGTGGGGCCTTGACAGCGACGTGATCGGTTGTGTTCCCAAGCTGATGAGCAATGAAGAGCTGAAAATGGTGGGCCGAAAGGTATTTAATCCGCTGCCCGGCAGCAACATCGGTGCCAAAGGATATTACAGCGCCCGCGTTCAGCCCAATTCTCCCCAGGATAATCCGGAAGATATCGTATGGCAGATTTATGATGCCTGGAGTTATGCCACGGGAGATTTGGTTGTCGGAGTCAATCCGGTAGACGGTACCGTTGAGAGTAGCAATAAAATTCAACAGGCAATGAGAGATGTCATCGTTACCTTCGGGCTTGAAGAAACGATTCCCTGGTGCGTGCTGGCCCATATTGACGACCAGGCAGCCACGGAAAAGAAGTATCCGGGCAGCACGGCGTTCTGGTTTCAAAGCCTTGCCGGCTGTGATGACGCCAATGCCACCTTTGGCCTTACCATTGAAAAAATGATGAAATATGCCCGCATGCGAACCGGCAAATACGGGCTGTACCACGAAACCGGCCAGGGTGCGGATTTCACCAATGGCGCCGGCAACGGGTTCGACATGGTATTGCATGAATCCCGGAAATATGGTTTTTCAAGGGCCCTGAAAATGGAAATAGCCAAGGTCGCTCCGGGCGGAAAGGTGTGGTCCCACACCAATGATGTGGCCGGTTTTATCGGACCGGAGATTTTCAAAACCAGAGAGCAGCTTGTTCGTTGCTGTCTTGAGGATATCGTGATGGGAAAACTTCATGGGCTCACACTGGGGCTGGATGTATGCTCCACGCTTCACATGCCGGTCAGCTTAGATGATCTCGACTGGGCGCTGGAGGAGATTGCTCCGGCAAATCCGGCCTACCTCATGTCCCTTCCCACCAAAAACGATCCCATGTTGAGCTATCTCACCACGGGATACCAGGATCATGTCCGAATCCGGCATATGTTTAACTACAAAGTCAATGATGCCATGTGGGCGTTTTTCAAAAGAATAAAGATTGTGGATGAAAACGACGAGTATACCGAGCATTTCGGTGATCCGATCTGGGTCTACTACCAGTACCGGCTGGCCAAGGGCGACAAACGGTCCGAGGCCGACATATACAAGGAAGGTGAAGCAGCCGTCAAACGGTGTGAATCCCGGGAAGTGCTCATTGCCAGAGGATATGGCGCAAATAAATGGGATCTGAACCCGGAACTGAAAAATAAGATATGGGGACTTTATAACGATGCCAAGGTATCCCTGTGGGCTGAATTAACCCCGGAATTTATCAACACGATTCCCAATGCCGTTGTTATCAGCACCAACTCCAAAGACAGGGAAGACTATGTTGCCCATCCGTCTTCCGGTGAAGAGCTGAGCGATGCCGCAGTTGCGTCGCTCAATAAGCTTAAATCCTCCTGGGCCGGTAAAGACCCGGATGTTCAAATCGTCATCTCGGACGGCTTGAATTCCAAAGCGATTATGGATGAAGGCCATTTGAAACCCTTTCTGGATAAGTTGAAAAAGGAACTGAAGATGGCCGGTCTGACGGTCGGCACGGAAACCGTAGTAGTAAAAAGCGGCCGTGTTCGGGCCGGTTACGCCATCGGCAATGTTCTTTTCGGCACCTCGGATCAGAATAAGCCGAAGGCAGTACTGCATATCATCGGGGAACGCCCCGGCTCGGGTCACCACAACTTCTCCTGTTACATTGCCGCGCCCAAGGCAAAAACATGGGCGGAGAAGAAGGTTGATCACGACATTGTAAAAGCGGTTTGCGGCATTTCAAATACCGCCCTGCCACCTGAAAAGGCGGCTAAGCAGACTGTTCAGCTGGTTAAAGAACTTATTAACAGATAAACGTTGTACATCATTGGAAAAGTGGCGGATTTGCCCTCTGAATTATTTCAGCGGTCAAATCCGCCTTCACGGGCTCTGCTTGCCTTTAGATTGAAGCCAGGGGGGCAACAGGGAAATACCTTTGTAAATGATGGAAGGTTTTACGTCACAATATGAGTTGTTCATGACAAAGTATGAATATAGCGTTCCAACGCTTCCGGAAAAGATAAAACTTTATGTATCCGCATTGTTCCAGGTGCCGTTTTATCGCTATGGTGAAATCGGAAACATCTGTTATGCCATTGGTAAGAACATTCTTGACGGTGCGATTCTCTACTCCATGTTTTCCATGGCGGAAAGCGAACTCAAGGTGGCGGCGATTCTCGGCGTGATGGTCAAATACGCCTATCCCGGTATTTCCCTAATCAGCAGTACCCTGGTCTCCGGGTTTATTGATCGTCTGGAATCACTCGAAAAAATTAAGGACAAGGTGCTCAAGTTAATCCGAGCCTATGTGGGAATCGGCATCTGCCAGTCTTTGGGGGCTATTTTTCTTTTATTCTGTTTTCCTCCGGTATTTAA
>JAQYVU010000169.1 GCA_030145385.1 Desulfococcaceae bacterium | reverse complement strand
GCGTGGCTTAATCCGGCTTATGCCGGGTGTCATCAATTATCGGTTCGCTCCGATAAATTTAATATTTTTTAATTGAGCCGATGGCGAGTACCTTAATTCTTAATTTTTAATTCATATTTTTTAATGCCGAGTTCGACCCATAAAATAATTGACTCAGACATTATTCATCGAATTATCGGCGGAGATATTAATGCGTTTGAAATTATATTGGAAAAATATAAAAAATATGTTTTCACAATTGTCCAGCGACGCATTCCCGAAGCATATGTTGAAGACACTGTACAGGATGTATTTATCAGGATATATAAAGCGCTGCCGGGATTTGACAACCGGAGCAGTTTTAAGCACTGGATGACGTCTATCACCATCAGAACCTGTTATGATCTGTTACGAAAAAAATACAGGTCAAAAGAAATTACCATAAGTGCCCTGGCAGGCAATGATCAGGAAGCATTTGAAAACAAGCTATCCGAACAGGCAAAGGCGGCTTATTTCGGAAACCAAAACTTAAACGAGACAAAAGAATTGCTAAAAGGGGCGCTTTCCCGGCTAACTCCGGAAAACAAAATCCTGATTGAACTGATTTATTTTGAAGGATATTCAACCAAAGAAGCGGCAGACCTTTTGGGGTGGAGTGTGGCAAATGTAAAAATTCGCTCTTTCAGGTGCCGTAAACAGCTCAACACCCTTTTAAAACAATTAATCGAGGCGTGATTTCATCATGAAACCCATAGATGACATCAAACTGAAAAAAAGACTTATCAAAGCCTACCAGGACAATCCTGACGTTGCTATCAATCCCTTATGGCAGCAGAACATGATGCGTAAAATTCGCGGGATCGGACCGCTGAAACAGGATATATCCTTTGGTCTTTCCTTTCAGGAGCTGGTATGGAAAATGGCACCCGCTCTCTGTATTTTATTGACTATTCTCATCACCGGTATGTTCTCAATGGATTTATCCGTTGAAACCGTTATAAGTGAAACTTTCATCAATGACCCGGTGGCCGTCATTTATAACGGCATTTTCTGGGGCTAACAGGGGAGATATGAACAGATTAAAACTAATTGCCGGGGTTCTGCTGATTTTTTTTACCGGCATTGCGGCCGGACATTTGGGGACTGTTTTTTACTTTAAAAATAAAATTTACAAACAGGGGCCGCCGGCGCTTCATCACTTAATCAAGAAAAAAATGAGCCATGAGCTCCATCTCACACAACCGCAGCAAATAAAATTCGACAAGATCATTGCACAGGCGGAAAAGAATTTTGATGCATTCAGGCAAAAGCACCATCCCGAACTTGAGCAGAATCTCACTGAATGTTTTAAAAAAATCAATGAAATACTCACCCCGGCGCAGCAGAAAAAATTTGAAAAAATCAAAAATCGGTTTAAGCGCGGATTTCCAGGCCCAAAAGGATTTTCCTCACGTCGACCTTTCGGAAAACGGCCGTTTGCACAGCCGGATGAATTAGAAGAAATATTGAACTTAAGTGAAGATCAGGTGAAACACATCGCCCCGATTATCTATAAATATAACCAGGATGTAAAAAATATCTTTATGGATGATCGCGTCCCTATGGATGATCACGATCAGGAGATGCCCAATCACCGGGCCCGCAGAGATAAAATCAAACAAATCGAAGACAACCTGGCATCGCAGATCAAACCCTATCTGAATGATAATCAGATTAATGAATTTCAAGAAATTTTAAAAAACCGGCATCCGCGTCATGCAGATGAACCCTAGACGTTAAGGTTAACTTTCTTGTTTCTGCACCCTCCGCATTCATGATCCATTTTTATCAAAAAAACATTATTACAAATAAATACATCATACTGAACAACCGCACCGGATAAATTTTTACACCTGTATTTCCCGAAAAACACGAAAATTCCGTACAGGCCTCAACAAGAATCCCCAATTCGCGATCATCCGGATCAAATCAAAAAAAAACATCATAATATCGAATAAATATCGTTATTTTTGGCCGACTGTGAAACAATGGCATCCGTGAATCACCATTTAATGGTGCGGTTAAACTTAACGCTGAATGCAATTTTTTTTACATGAATATTGATTTCCAACAAAGATGCTGATAATAAAAATTAAATCAGCCAAATCAATATATAAATATTCAAATATATTCAAATTACTTACAAGAAGACACCTGCGGAATTCCGCTAATCACAAAAGGAAGCATACATGAATGAGGCGAAGCCCTTAGCAGACAAGAAACTCCTGGACACCCCCCTGACGCTTCATCCGCGATTCCGGTGGCATTTTGGCTCAAATGCCCTTGGCCTGTTTAAATCTGCCGGTAAAAATTCAATCCGTTTTATCACAAACGACATGACCACCCGCTGGTTCAATGCCACCTATAATTCCTACAGCCGGTTTTATGAAGGCCAATTGCGCCTGGGACTGCCGGTTTCCAAAGAACTGATCAAAACCCAGGAACAGATGCGCTCTATTGCGGCCGGCAAACTGGCCCTGACACTCTATCATATCTTTCTTCGCGTTACCGGCACCCGAATTCCGAGAAATCATATCAAATATGTACTTATCGGCGACATTGAGGCCGGACATATTAAATTGACTGAAAATGTGATTATTCTAACCAGAAAACAGCTCAAATATCTCACCATCAACCGGTTAAAAATTCCGGCGTATTTTTTCACCGACATTTTAGAAGAAGCAACCCGGCGCCGGATACTGATCGAAACCTTAAAGCAAAATCGCCTCCCCTCATATTTTGACAGCGAAATAGAAGAAAATACGCAAAATGGCCGTGGGGATTATGAAATTGTTTATTACCGGGATTACACGGATGAAGGAAAAGAAATCAAGTTCCGCCGTCTGGTCAGCATTGAGGATGTGACATCCGGTGACAATCGTCCGTCGTTACTTCTTGTCCCGGGTTTTACCAACAACAGCAACTGCTATGACCTTACCAACCAGCAGTCCATGGCCAAAGACTTTGCCGACAAGGGACACTGGGTGTATCTGTTTGATCCCAGAGGCATGGGTATCAACAAGGGAAAGTTCGATCCCCTGTACACGGTGGATACGCTGATTGACCATGATCTGCCGACCGTTCTGAATTTTATCTACACCAGAAGCAAAAACAAACCGTCCATCCTGATCGGGCACAGCATGGGGGGCATCGTTTCCGAGAATATGGTGCTCAACTGGAACGTCAGACAGCATTTAAACGGGCTCAAAGACTTAACCAGTCAACAAAAAGCCTATATGAACCAGATCCTTCCCCCTGCAGATGTAGCTACTCAGAATTTAAAACAGGTCAAGGCCGTCATCTCCATGGGATCACCCAAATTCTTCAATAGAACGACGCATGCTATTTACCCGGCCATGCTCTGGCTCAACCACCTGGCCAGGATTTTCAACCTCCGGCAGGTACCGGTCAAAGATGTCCTGCAGTTTATGATGCAGGTTCCGGTATTGAGCGATGTCACCCAGGCATTATTAAACAGCAATATCGGTGACCTGAACTTTATCCTGTGCCCTGAAAACCATCGTTCCAACAAAGTTTTCACCAAACTGTATGTCAATAAGGTCCTTGAATCCGTGCCTTTAGGCCTTGGCTTTCAGTTTTTAAAAGCAATATATAATGGGGAAGGCTTCAAGCGGATGGACGAAAGCCGTTTTAACTATTCGAGCCATGTTAATTTGATGCCCAAAAACATTCCTGTTTTTCATTTCTGGGGCACGAAAGATCCGCTGGCACCGCCGGAAAACCTGCAATTCAGCAAGCATTATCCCCACCGATCCAAAAAAATATATTATATCGAAAAACCGGAAGATGCCGCAAAAATAGAAATCTCCTCCAGAAAAAGCCAGGTAGTTGATTTTGTCATCGAAGGCGCCAATCACCTGGACCTGCTTTATGGAAAACTTGCGGAAGAAATTGTAAAACCCCTGGTTATGAAAATCATCGAAAGCTCATGGGATAAGTGGTCCTACGAAAATATCGAAGACCAAAAAAAATGCGAAACAGGATAGAACGTTACTTTTCATCACTCACAAGGGGAGGCACGCCATGAACCGCTTAATCAATGATCAGGGGAATGTACAGTTCGGCATATTCGAATCCCCGATTGATGAAATCAATTACAAAGATTATCAGATGTCATCCCCGATGGGGTCCAGGACGCCGCAAATATTTAAAAAGTTATTATTCAATCAGTTTGTCTTTTTTGGCCTGACTGGTCCGGACGTGATCGTCGGCATGGCTGTTGTTGATTTAAAATACCTGTCCAGCGGATTTGTTTATATTTACGATAGAAAAGACGGCACTGTTTCTGAAGCCAATAAAACCATCATCCCGTTCAGCAGTAAAATTTTTATTTCACCGACACCTGCGGATATCTCCTGCGGATTTAAGTTCGGCAATCTTTCCATCTCCATGACAAACAATAAAATATACGCAAAAGCCAAAGATATAGAGATTGACCTGGAATTTGACAGATCCCAAACCTCTCCTTTGCGCATCTGCACCAAAGCCGGGTACAAAGGATGGGTGTACACCGAAAAAACTTCTCCAATCAAAGTCACCGGAAAAGTGACCCATAAAGACCGGCAAATTAACATATCGTCCCCAACCTATATGGGCCTGATGGACTGGACCGCCGGCCACATGCGGCGTGAAACTTTCTGGAACTGGGCAGCCACCGCATCAACTCTTGCAGACGGCAGATCACTGGGCCTGAACTTGTCCTGCGGTGTCAATGAAACCAGTTTCACTGAAAACGCGTTCTGGATTGACGGTAAAATGACCAAGGTGGATATGAATCATTTTGAGTTTAATCCGGGCAACTTTTATGACCAGTGGAAAATTAAATCCATGGACGGAAAAGTAAATCTGGTGTTTGACGGGGAAAAGCACCGGGAGGAAAACATTAATGCCGGTGTTGTTGCTACCAAATTTACACAATTGATGGGAAACTTTAACGGCACGTTAAAAACTGATGATGGTGAAGTGATCAGGATTGAGGACTGTCCGGGTTGGGCTGAGGATCATTACGCCAAATGGTAAAAATGGCTTCGCAAAAAGCCTAATGCCTATTTTAGCTTTGGGTTGCACTTCATTCCTCGTCACTGCGGAGTAGCAAGCTACGCCTCATTCCTCAGAATTTGTGCGCCTTGCCAATTATATGAAATTGGTGGAACTTTTTTCTTTGCTATCCGAATCTTAGACTTCCACAATCATAAAATTTAAACTTCAAACTTTTTAATAGAGGGGTAACCATGAAAAAAATTACCGGATTTCTGTTTGTTATCATCATTTTTTTCATAATTTATCTTGTCACCTGGCCGGTACCTGTCGACCCTGTTTCATGGGAATCACCGCCGAATCCCGGATATACCGGTCCCTTTAAAGTAAATAACCGGCTGGCAGCCATTGAAAAACTGCCCCTTGAAGAAACCCACGGTCCGGAAGACATTGCCTTAGATGCCGACGGACGGATCTATGCCGCCACCCACGAAGGGTTTATTGTTCGTCTGGACAACAGTAACAGTAACGCAAAACCGGAAAAATGGGTAAATACCGGCGGCCGTCCCCTTGGCATTGACTTTGACGGGAGTGGCAACCTGATTGTTGCCGATGGCTATATCGGGCTGTTATCCATTGCGCCGGACGGGAAAATCACACAGCTGCTGACCAGTGTTGACGGCATCCCGCTGGGATTTACCGATGATGTTGACGTGGCTGCTGACGGAAAAATTTATTTTTCAGACGCCTCCGCTAAATTCACAGCAAAAACATACGGCACCATGGCCGCCAGTCTGATGGACCTTATGGAACATGGCGGACATGGCAGGTTAATCGTGTATGATCCTGAAACCGGCAAGGCATCCACCCTGATGAGCGGCCTGAGCTTTGCCAACGGCGTGGCGGTGAGTCCGGATCAATCCTATGTACTGGTCAATGAAACCGGAAATTACCGGGTGCTTCGTTACTGGATCGAAGGCCCCCGTCAAGGGAAATGGGAGCCGCTGATCGAATCCCTGCCCTCTTTTCCGGACAACATCTCTGCCGGATATGACGGCCGTTTCTGGGTGGCGCTGGTCTCTCCCCGCAATCCCCTGCTTGACAGCCTTGCCGGCAAGCCGTTTATACGCAAAATGATTCATCGGCTGCCTGAAGCGATCAAACCCAAAGCCGTTCATTACGGCCATATCATTGCCGTCAATGAAAAAGGTGAATTAGTTGCCGATCTCCAGGATCCGAATGCGGCCTGCCCGGTCAACACCAGCGTGACGGAAACCAGTCAATATCTGTACATCGGCAGCCTGGTCACGGACTCTATCGCGCGTTTGCCAAAATCCGAGGCAGGGTTATGAAAAAGAAGGTGGAAGGCTGAAGGTGGAAGACCGAAGGATAAAACCCGCCGCAGAACATTCAACATTGTAATTTTTTGCGTAGGCCGGATTCGCTCAAAGAGCGTAATCCGGCTTTTCTTTAGATGAGAAGACAAAAGTAAAATAGGATCAACATCGAACATCGAACGTTCAACGTCGAATTTTGAATAAGGCATTCCACCTGTTTTTATAAACTGTAAATCAGCAAACAAAGCGACTCTATCATTCGACATTCCTCGTTTCCTCGTTCCCACGGTCCTCCGTGGGAATGCATAAAAGAACATCAGCCTTCCACCTTTTCACCATTAAATTAATAAATTTGCATATCCGGTTCGCTCAAGTTGATGCCGCAACCTACGACATAATGGCAGTCATTACGAGGAGAGAGGAACGAACGACGAAGTAATCTCCCCGTTTTCCTGGAGATTGCTTCGGT
>JAQYVU010000168.1 GCA_030145385.1 Desulfococcaceae bacterium | reverse complement strand
CCGCCGATTCCTTTAAAATGCCCGGCCATATGCCCGGAGCCCTCCATCATTCCATGGCCTTTATGGCGCATGCCCGAAAAATATTCGGACGAACAATATCCGGAAGATTCATCGTCCATTCCGAACGGTGTTTCAGCCGCTGCAATGCCGGTTAAAATAAAGGTCAGCAATATAATTAAGGTAGTTGATATGATTTTTTTCATGGTTTTTTCTCCGATCATTATAATTGTTTTAATATAGTTCATTTATTTAAATTTTGAAACAGACAATCAGTAAATAGTTTTTAACAATTACCTGAATTTTTGACGATTCAGGGATTAACAAAAAGGCCCTTTAAGTTATAAAGTCGTGTGTGCGGGAAAAATAGTTACAAAAAAACTTTACGCTTTTTAAGTGATATGTAATTTTAAGAGGTTAGAAAAAAAACAAAAGTTTTCAAAATGATAATGAAGGAGGGGATAGCGAATGGCAACGGAGACATATATTGGTGCGATTGATCAGGGAACAACCAGCTCACGGTTCTTTATCTTTAATTATCAAGGGGATATTGTGTCCATGCATCAGCTTGAACATCGGCAGATTTATCCCCGGCCCGGCTGGGTGGAACACGACGCCATGGAAATTCGTGACCGGGTCAATGATGTCATCAAGGTAGGGCTCCAGAAAGCGGCCATCAACAGGGACCAGCTTTCCGGGATCGGGATTACCAATCAGCGGGAAACAACCGTTGTCTGGAATCCTAAAACCGGACAGCCTTATTATAATGCCATTGTCTGGCAGGATACCCGCACGGAAGAGCTGTGCCGGAATCTTGCGGTTAATGATGATATGGATTGTTTTCGGGAAAAAGTCGGTTTGCCGCTGGCCACGTATTTTTCCGGCCCGAAAATCCGCTGGATGATTGAAAATGTTCAAGGGGTAAAGCAGGCAGTTGAAAATGGAGAGGCAATTTTCGGCAATATGGACACGTGGCTGATCTGGTGGCTGACCGGCGGACCGGACGGCGGCGTGCACATAACGGATGTGACAAATGCCAGCCGCACCATGCTCATGAACCTTGAAACCCTGGACTGGGACCCGGATATGCTGAAGATCATGGGTATACCCAGGCAGATGCTTCCGGAAATCAGATCATCCAGCGAAGTCTATGGGTATACCAAATCCTCAGGGGTGTTCGGAGATAAAATTCCGGTTGCCGGTGATCTGGGCGATCAGCAGGCAGCGCTGTTCGGACAAACCTGTTTTACCCCCGGAGAAGCAAAAAATACCTATGGCACCGGTTGTTTTATGCTGTTAAATACCGGTGAAAAGAGCGTTCAGTCCAGATTCGGGCTTTTAACCACCGTTGGCTATAAAATCGGCGATCAGCCGGCCGTGTATGCCCTGGAAGGTTCGATTGCCATTGCCGGTTCGCTTGTTCAGTGGTTCAGGGACAATCTGGGGCTGATAAAGGAATCGCATGATATTGAAGATCTTGCCAGGACGGTTGAAGATAACGGAGGCATTTATTTTGTCCCGGCTTTTTCCGGCCTTTTTGCCCCCCACTGGCGCAGCGATGCCCGGGGGGTGATTACCGGTCTGACTCACTACATTCACAAGGGGCATATTGCCCGCGCGGTGATTGAGGCAAGCGCATACCAGGCCAGGGAAATTTTTGAGGCCATGGAAAAAGACTCCGGGATTCATCTGACCGCATTGAAAGTTGACGGTGGAATGGTCGCCAACGAATTGCTGATGCAATTTCAGGCCGATATCCTTGATATTCCAGTGATCTGCCCGAAATATCGTGAAACATCCGTCCTTGGCGCGGCATATGCTGCCGGTCTTGCCGTGGGGTTCTGGAAAGATCAGACTGAACTGAAAAAACAGTGGGCAATTGATAAAAAATGGGAAGGAAAAATGCCGGAACAAAAGCGGCAGGAACTCTATGACGGTTGGATGAAGGCGGTCCGCAAGAGCTATTCATAGTTGGTTTTGGGAAAAAAAATTCACCCCTCTTTGCTCCATTGCATCCTCGGGTTCAATGTGTGAAAAGTACATTGAATCCCTGAGGATGTGTGTGGCCCGGATGTGAATTAATACATGTGACGTGTTGGTGCTTTTGTTTTACTAATTTTTTAATCATAGTCGCAGTAGTGATTTAAGTCCACGGTAACTTCTTGAAACTTAACAGAAACGTTAACTTTTTCTATTTGACACGATTTCTGAATAGTGATATTGACTTAGAATTTTTTATTCCATATGATATGTTCTTGAAAACAGTCATTATGGGGGTAAACAGTGTTTTTGTCTGCCCGGTTAAGTCGTCATTTTCGGACGGGAAACGGTTGAAAGGGAAAATATGCTTCCTGAGTTTTTTGAATTCAAGCTGCCGACAAAAGTGGTTTACGGAATCGGTATCTCAAGAAATATCCATGGCTCGGTGAAACGCTGCGGCCACCGGGTCCGGTAAAAAAGAATTAAAAGATGTTTGTAAAGACTCGGAAATGCTGTATTCAATACTTATACAAAATATAATAAACAGGATCTTTTAATGTCGGATCAATTTGAACGATTTGCCGAAAATATTGCCGGCAAATATTATATAACGAAGACCTGTATCGGGTGTACGCTTTGTTCCGTAATCGCGCCTGCAATATTTATGGAAAACACGGACGAGGAATTGGCCGTCGGGCACTGTTATGTATATCAACAGCCGGAAACGGAAGCTGAGGAGTTAATATGTGAAGAAGCAATGGATGCCTGCCCTGCAGGCGCCATCTGCAATAACGGATCAAGTAATCAGCAGAGGAGGATGCCGTGAAGCAAATTGTCAGTATTAGTCTGGGCAACAGCAAGGACGATTATGAGTTTGTTGCAGAATTTATGGGTCATGAGTGTAATATCAAGCGGGTCGGTACGGACGGTGATGTCGATGTCGCTTCGGACCTGATGGAGCAGTGGGATTCTGAAGCAGATGCAATCAGTCTGGGTGGATTGAATTTTAATTATGCGATCGGTTCCAGTCGTTCCATTGAGAAACAGGCGAAAAAGGTTGAGATGCTGAAGTCCCGGATATCATCGCCTGCGACTACCGGCGAGAAACTGCGTCGGGTCTCTTTTGAGTGGGCCATCCGCCATTTGCAGTTCAAGTTCGGAAACAATTACTTTAATCATACTAAAGTGCTCTTCCTGTCCGGTATGCTGAATTACAATATCGCCAAGGTTATTTCCGAATACACGGACAATTTGACGTTTGCGGATCCATTATTTGAAAACGGTATTCCCAAGTTTTTAAATTCAATTGAAGACCTTGAAATGTATGCCAAAGGAGTTCATGATATCCTTGAATGGGTGCCCAGCAAACGTTTAGCAACATCCGCCATGCCGCTGCGTCAATGGAATGACTATCTTCGGCGCAAGGCCATTCAAAAAGCGAATATTATTGTTGTGCCGAGTTATGATTTTTATGATTACCTGGAAGGCTGCGGCCTTGAGGAATTGGGCGGGAAAACAATTATTACGGCAACCGTTTATGAAGAACGCATTCAGTTCCTTCAGGAACGCGGGGTGGATGTTATAATTGACTGTACCCCGAAAATCCTGGAGCAGGTGGTTGGATTTAATGTGCTGGAAGCCATGATTTCTGCTGCCATTGATTCACCGCTGGATGCAGTCAGCGAAGATGACCTGCTTGAAGTCATCAGTGAGCATAATCTGGACCCTCGGGTTATCTATCCCCAGGGTGAATTCCGACGGAAAAACCGGTTCTCGTTTGTCATTCATCCGCTTTCCCAGGAGCAGTTGAAAAAAGATCCCACCATTAAGCTGGCTGCCCGATATGGGCCGTCCGGTTTTATGGATGCGGTTGAGAAAATTATGGCCTATTCTCCGCCGTTTATTTATTCCAAAGTGACCGGTATTAAATCTCCTACCGGTGTGGAGGCGGAAGGTTGGCTGATTACCGTGGGCGGGACACCCAAGCAGATGCTGGCGCACAGTGCCGAATTTACATATAAGCGGCTTTTGCAGGCCGCGAAGATGTCGAAGCGTCTGGGAGCACAGATTATGGGGCTGGGTGCGTTTACGAAAGTCGTGGGCGATGCCGGAAAAACCGTGGCCAAGCTGGCGGATCTTCCGATTACTACCGGAAACAGTTATAGTGCTTCCGGAGCGCTTTGGGCCGCTGCGGATGCGGTGCGGCGCATGGGACTGATTAATGTTGTCAAAGGGAAGAAATTAAAAGCAAAGACCATGGTTGTCGGAGCCACAGGCGCCATCGGATCCGTGTGCTGCCGTTTGCTGGCCATGGCGTTTACCGATCTGTACATGATTGATGTCCGGCATTCAAAGCTGCTGGCGTTAAAGGAATCTATTCTGGATGAAACCCCGGAAACAAATATTGAAATTTCGACCCGGGCGGACAAATATTTAGCTGACATGGATGTCATCGTGACAGCCACATCTGCCGGCGGCGGGAAAAGTGTTATTGATATTATGCAGGTCAAACCGGGATGTGTTATTACCGATGTGGCAAGACCCCTTGACCTGAGTGCGGAAGATGTTGCCAAACGGCCGGATGTCCTGGTGATTGAATCCGGTGAGATTCTGCTGCCCGGTGATAATGTCGAAATGAGGGACATCGGGCTTCCCCCGAAAGTGGCGTTTGCCTGTTTGGCGGAAACCATTGTACTGGCCTTAGAAGGCCGTTATGAGATTTTTACCATTGGCCGGGACATCGAATGGCAGAAGGTCAAGGAAATCTATCAGATGGGTATTAAGCACGGGATGAAGCTGGCGGCCATTTCCGGAATCAATGGGGTTTATTCGGATGCGGATATTGCTGAAGTGGCACGATTGGCAAAAGAGGCCAGAAAAGAAAAAGGCAAGAGCCCGGCTAAAAAGAAAAAACGGCAGGCTGAGAGGTAACTTCTCAATAAGTCGGGCATAATACTCCTGGAGGGCATAAAGCCCTTCCCTGCATTGTTTTGTAACAAATGGCGTAGTGGCGGGGTTTATCCCCGCCGGAAATTAAGTTTGAGGTAAATCACGCCCTGGCGTGACTGTGGAGATGATCTATGATTATCGGTTTTGTTCAGACAAAAGGAGGGACCGGAAAAAGTACGCTGGCCGTTAATACTGCTTTTTCCGGTTATATGAAAAAAAAGTTTGGTTCCATCGCACTGGTTGAGCTTGATCCCCAGGGCACGTTAAAAAGCTGGTGGGAAGATCGCGATGAAATGGGGTATGATCCGGGCAATGTTTCATTTCACCATATTTCAAGCACCCAGAAGGAAGTTTTTCAGCAGGGTATTAAATCCATATCCGATTATAATGAATTGATGATCATGGACATCCCCGGTGAAGGCACCGGCAAACTGCACACCCGTTTTGCCTGCGCTTTTTGTGATCTGGTGATCATACCCATGCGGATGTCAACCAATGATGAGTCCGCCTTTATGAATAATTTGTTTCCTATTATCAAGGAAATTATTCGGGCGGTTCCGGGGAAAAGAGGCCAGTTTCATGTGCTGCCGGTTTTTACACACCCCCGGCAGAACTGGCAGAACTGTTTTGATTATTTTGATGATGTTCTGCCTCACCAGGTTTCATGTCTGCCCGTCGTATTTCCGACCCGGTCTGTTTATGAAAATTATAACCGGAAAGGGTTAAGTCTTAATGAATATGCAAAATTGGTTGAGTCGAATAAAAAGTTTACGCAGCAGGTGGGCCGGGCAACCGAAGATATTGAAAAAATATGCAAAACCATTTTGAAAGTCGGGAAGGGGAATTATGGCCTCAACTAAAAAAAATCAAGCAAAAGTTGATCAGGCATTTGAGGTGGTCGACCGATTGGAAAAAAATGAAAAAAAGATGGCCGCATCAGCGGGTGCTGCCGTATCAGGCTCTGGAAAAAAGCAGACAGGCAAACGATCGGGTCTGCAGTTCCGTTTTTCAATGGATGCCTTAATCTCAGACCAGGACACGCGGTCAGCCAAAGAAGACGATCTTCATGCCGGTGAATCCAATTTGCTGAATTTTAAGATTACGCTGCCGCATATCTGGAAAATCCCGGTGATCGGTAAAACTGCCTTAAAGATCATTAAGCGTATTCAGTCGGAAGAATATCCTGATTCTATAAAAGATATTTTAAGTTCCTTAAAGAAAAAGAAACCACTGTAAAAATAAAGAAGAGACCATGCGATTCGGAAGCTATGACTGTTTTACAGTGGGAATGGATTCATTTTTGCTGGATGGCGGTGCCATGTTCGGCGTGGTGCCGAAAAATTTATGGGAAAAGAAAATTCCAGCGGACGCTGCCAACAGAATTCCCATGCAGGCCCGATCTCTGATCATTCGGGGAAACGGCAGAATTATTCTGGTTGATACCGGGATCGGGGATAAACTTTCCGCAAAATTTAAGCAAATTTATTGTATTGAGACTTCTGTCAATTCAATGGCGGAACGGCTGGCTCCATTTGAATTGACAGAAGACGATATCACCGATGTCATCCTCACCCACCTTCATTTTGATCATGCCGGAGGATCCACGAGTATTGTCAACGGCAAAGTCGTTGCCACGTTTCCCAATGCTGTTTATCACGTTCAGCAGGCGCAATGGGACCTGGCCTGCAATCCGTCTGTCCGTGACCGGTCCAGTTATATTATGGATAACTTCATGCCCCTTCTGGAGCAGAAAGTGTTAAATCTCGTCAAGGGGTCGTCGAATGAATTTTTTGACGGCATCGATCTGATCGTAACGGACGGACACAGCCGTGGGCAGCAGCATCCCCTGGTTAAAGGTGATAAAACTTCCCTTTTTTACTGTGCGGATTTAATCCCGACTTCCGCGCATATTCCCACTGCCTGGCATATGGGCTATGATAACGAGCCGCTAAACATCATGGATGAAAAAGATGCGATTTTGTCCCGGGCCCTTGATGAGAACTGGATTTTATGCTTTGAGCATGATCCCGTGGT
>JAQYVU010000045.1 GCA_030145385.1 Desulfococcaceae bacterium | reverse complement strand
ACTCTCATACAAAGCTTTTTCTGCCAGCTTGCGATCGGTGATATCATGAATGATCGATAAAAGGAGTTTTCTGCCATGCAATATGATTGGAGAAGAGTGAACTTCAACCGTACGAATTTCACCACTGGAAAGGCGATGTGGAAACTCAAAATAGTTGAGCTTTTCATTAGCTGCTTGCTGACGTTTTTCGGCAACCTTGTCCGGAGATAGCATATTGATTTCTTGAATTTTCATCTGCTTCAAGATTTTGATTGAATAGCCATAATAGTTTTGTGCAGCAATATTGGCATTAATTATATCTCCTGAATCGGGATCAATTATTAAAATTATTGAATCGTGTTTTTCAAACTGTGGGAATACCACCTTTTCAGCAATATTACGGTAAGTCTCACGTCCCTCTAATTCAAGAATCCGCCGTTCCAGTTCTTCATAAGTAGGTTTTTGATTCATTTTTTTCTCAATCCAGTTTGGAGATAAATCAGTGGCACATATGGTATTATGATTACTTGTATTATCTTAAATATCATAATGCTAAAGCATAGGGAAGGTATTCTTCAAAAAATGGGATTTGAGATAATCAGGGTTGAAACAATGTGCACAGGTAAAATTTGATTCTCCACTGAAGCATAACAATAGCAATGCGGTACTTCAGGAAAAATTATACAGACACAAGATAGTGTTTTCACTCTTCTCGATTTTTTGCCATAGGAACTTATTAGGCATGGTTGACAATGTTTTTTAATGTGCGCGGCTGCTATATATGTGCAACATACCTAAAAACGAAGACACGGGATTTAGCCGTTTTTCTAATCATAGCCAAAATGTGCCAAAAAAAAGTTCAAAAATAAAAAGTCGAATCGGGCATGAGAAAAATGAGAAATTTAATTGATTGCGTTGAACCTGCACGCCTCAAAACAACTCATGCATTCAATGCATTTTTCATTATCAATGATTGCCACTTCTTTTTTTTGCCAGGTGATGGCGTTGGCCGGGCAGGCCTTAAAGCAGAGACCGCATTTTTTGCACTGTTCGGCGTCGATTTTAAAATCCAGCAACGCCGTGCATCGTTTGGCCGGGCATTTTTTTTCAACAATATGGGCGATATATTCGTCTTTAAAATATCTCAGCGTTGACAGCACCGGGTTGGGCGCGGTCTGGCCGAGTCCGCAAAGGGAAGAATTTTTAATGACTTCAGATAATGTTTCCAATGTTTGAATGTCTTCGGGTTTTCCGTTGCCCTGGCAGATTTGCTCAATGGTTTCCAATAAACGCCGGGTGCCTTCACGGCAGGGGATGCATTTGCCGCAGGATTCATCCTGGATAAAATCCAGAAAAAAGCGGGCCATATCCACCATGCAGGTCTTTTCGTCCATGACAATCACGCCGCCGGACCCCATAATGGCCCCGACTTTTGCAATTTCTTCATAATCGATGGGGGTGTCCAGGCATTGAGCGGGAATGCAGCCGCCCGAAGGTCCCCCGAGCTGGACCGCCTTGAATTTCCTTTTATTTGGGATGCCGCCGCCGATGTCATAAATCATCTGACGAAGGGTAATGCCCATGGGAACTTCCACCAGGCCGATGTTGTTTACTGCGCCGGTTAAGGCAAACACTTTGGTGCCTTTGCTGGTTTCGGTGCCGATACTCGCATACCATTCGCCGCCGTTTAAGATGATTTGGGGAATGTTGGCCAGGGTTTCCACATTATTTAGAACAGTGGGCTTTTCCCAAAGCCCTTTATTCGCGGGAAACGGCGGACGGGGACGCGGCATGCCGCGTTTGCCTTCAATGGACCGCATGAGCGCGGTTTCCTCACCGCATACAAATGCACCGGCACCCTGATAGACTTCAATGTCAAAATCAAATCCGCTTTCTAAAATGTTCTTTCCCAAAAGTCCGTATTCACGGGCCTGTTTAATCGCAACATCCAACCGGTGCAGTGCCAGCGGATACTCGGTCCGGCAGTAGATATATCCCCTGCCCGCATTGATGGCCCGTGCAGCAATAAGCATGCCTTCCAGGACCGCATGGGGATCAGCCTCTAAGATGCTTCGGTCCATGAACGCCCCGGGATCCCCTTCATCGGCATTGCAAAGAACATATTTGATATTACCGGGCGATTTAGCAGCAAATTCCCATTTTAATCCCGTCGGGAATCCGGCCCCGCCCCGGCCTCTGAGCCCGGAAATTTTCATTTCCGATATGATCTGTTCCGGGCTCATTTGTGTCAGCGCCTTTGCAGCGCCAAAATAGCCGTCCCTGGCAATATACTCGTCAATGACTTCCGGATCGATTATCCCCTTGTTGCGCATGACCCGGAATTTCTGGTGTGCAAAAAAAGGAATATCGTGCATGTTCGGTATGGTTTCTTTGGATGCGGGTTCGACATATTGAAGCCGTTTGACCGGGCGTCCTTTGAGGAAATGTTCTTCCACAAGTTCCGGTACATCTTCGGGTTTCAGCTTCTGATAAAAGATGCCTTCCGGCTGGACCAGCATGACGGGACCGACGGCACAGAATCCGTTGCAGCCGGTTTCAATGACTTTAATTTCCTGGTCAAGGCGGGTATGTTTGAGTTCTTTTTCAAGCGCATCCTGAAATTTTCGGCTTCCGGTTGCCTGGCATCCTGAACCGCCGCAAAGCATTAATTGGAGTCGGGTTTTTTTCATGTCGGCTGTCCTTGGTTTTTCGATTCTAAAAAAAACATGTCTTCAAGGCTTGGTAAGAGACCTGACGCTTTGTCGGCACATATCAGGAAAGAATTCAGGAGTCAGAATACTCGGCCCTGTTAATTATCAATGGATAGCGCTCCTTCCAAGGGGATTATAACTTTTCCGGATTTCTAATCGTATTTTTCAAGAAGCGATTTTACCTGGCTGGCTGAAACACCGCCGTGGGTATCCTGATCCACCACCACTACCGGTGCCAGGCCGCAGGCCCCCAGGCACCGGACTGCTTCCAGTGAAAAACGGCGGTCGGAAGTGGTTTCTCCTTCTTTTACGTTAAATTCATTGGAAATGCGGGTCATGACCTCTTTGATGCCTTTGACGTAACAGGCGGTTCCGAGACATGCTTTGATGGTATGGCGACCTTTGGGTATTAAAGAGAACAGGGAATAGAACGTTGCCACTCCGAGTACTTCACTTCGGGGAAGGTTCAGGCCGTAGCTGATATAATCAATGAGTTCCATCGGAAGATATCCGACAATATCCTGACAAAGCCTGAGAACTGGAATCACGGCGCCATCTGTTCGATAATGGGCGCCAATAATCCCGTCAATTTCAGGAACCATTTCAGGTGAGATATCCGGGTGGTTTAACTGCGTAGGGGTCGGCATGGTGGTCCTCCCTTGCACAATTTTTAAGATAAGCGGAAGATATGATTATAGTGACTATTTCAGAATAAAGCGAAAATGTCAATATTGGGATAAACGCCGTTATCCGTTCAACTGTCTGAATCGTCGCGGCAGTTTTTTTTACTTATTTTCCTTGTTTAACCGGTTAATGCCGTCATTGGGCCCTAAGAGGATGAGGATATCGCTGTCTTTGATAACAAACCCGGCTTTGGGAATCATCAGTATCTGTTCGGGAACCAGCGCCTTGATAGCGATGACCTGGGTTCCGTAACGATTGATCAGGTCCAGGTCCTGGAGGGTTTTGCCGATAAATTTATTCGGCGGTGCCCATTCGATGATGCTGTAGTTGTCAAGGAATGGCAGGTAATCGAGTATGTTCGGGTTGTGGAGCCGCTCGCCTAAAGAAATGGCCGTGTCTTTTTCCGGAAAGATGATTTTGGTTGCGCCGATATTGTAAAGAATCCGGCTGTGGGGTTCTGAAATTGCCTTGGCGATGATCTGCCTGACGCCGATATCCTTGATATTCAGAGTGCTTAATATGGATGCCTCCATGTCGGATCCAATACATATGATGGCCGCATCCATATCTTTGATGCCAAGATGTTCCAGTGTTTTCTTTTCAGTGGCATCAGCAATGACCGCCTGGCTGACACCGTCCTTAATCGCCTGAACCGGTTTGGGGTTGATGTCAATGGCCAGTACTTCATGACCTTTTTCATAAAGTGATGTAGCCAGATAATATCCGAAGTTTCCGAGTCCGATGATGACAAATTGTTTCATTTGCTACCTCATCCAATCATAATGCTTTCTTCTGCAAATTGATACGTTGACGATGTCGGCCGGCTCACGGCGATGGCAACAACCAGCGGCCCCAGTCGTCCGATGAACATAATAAAGGTGATGATGAGTTTTCCGGCTACGGTCAATGCCGGGGTCATGCCGGTCGACAGGCCCACGGTGCCGAAGGCGCTGATGACCTCGAAACAGATTTCCAGAAATTTTCCGCGGCTGTTTGCATGAGAAATATCTCCGACTTCTGTCATGTGAAGCAGAAATATCCCCAGAAAAACGATTGCCAGCGAGATTAAAATAATGCTGATGGCCTTGCCGATATTTTTATCTGAGATTGTTCGATTAAACAGGTGCGGGTATTCGCTCCCTTTCAGCCGGGAGATCCCCAGCGTAAAGAGCGTGGCTGCGGTTGTTGTCTTGATGCCGCCGCCGCAGGACCCCGGAGAAGCCCCGATAAACATGAAAATCATCAGAATAAACAGGGTTTCATTGGCCATGGCGCCGATGGGCAAAGAATTAAAGCCCGAAGTCCTTGCGTTCACGGCCTGGAAAAAAGAGGCCAGCACGCGTCCGGGCAGGGAAAGAGATGACAGGGTATTGTGCCATTCCATCAGGCAGATCAGTGTGGTGCCGGTGAACAGGAGGATACCTGTGGCGGATAATACAATTTTAGTATGAAGGCTCAGCCGCGGCCATGTTCGCCGGTTGTATGGGAACTGCTCTTTGAGTTCCATGAGAACGGGAAAACCGATGCCGCCGAGAATAATTAATAAACAGAAGACCAGGTTCAGGGCAATCTTTTCCCGGTAAATCGTCAGGCTGTCCGGCAGAATCGAGAAACCGGCATTGCAGAAAGCGCTGACCGAATGGAACACGGACAGCTTCAATGATTGTGAAATCCCATGGTCGGCATGAAAACACAGAAACATGATGATGACCCCGGTTCCTTCAATTATCAGGGTCGAGATTGTAATCGCCCAAAGGGTTTGGGATATATTGTATTTGTGATTGTGAATAAATGTGTCCTGAATAATGATGCGGTCGGTCAGGCTGGAACGTTTTTTGATCATAAATATGATAATGGTTGATATGGTCATGATGCCCAGGCCGCCGGTCTGGATGAGTGCAAGGATAATCCATTGACCCGTGGAGCTGAAAGCGGACCCGGTATCCACAACAGCAAGGCCGGTCACGCAGACAGCGGATACAGAAGTAAATAATGCATCGATAAGACTGATGGGCTTGTTTGCGGCCTGGGGCAGCATCAGGAGAAGCGTGCCTGCCAGAATCATCAGGGCAAAGGAGAAAATTGTAAATCGGGCCGGGGAGTTAATCAGCGGCTTTATGAGTTTGTTTAAAAGATCAGCCATGATATTCTCAAGAATGGTTCGCATGAGCATGTTTTATGATCATCAACTCGTTATCCGGCAGGCAGTCAATAAAAGCGGATATTGCCGGAAAGTGATACATTTTTCAAAAAAAAGTAATTTTTCTTTAGTAAATACGCAAGAGATTTTTTATCTTCTGTTTTTTAAGGGCCTTGTTGCTAAATGATGCCGGAGAAAGAGAACCTCTTTTAAATTCAGGTAACAATTTTATTCTAATCAGCCTTATCCATTATACATATTTGCTTAAATAACATTTCATTGACACTATGCTGGATTCATTATATTTTATTAGTCAATAAAACACTTCCTATCCTGACTTCTCTTCCTCTTTTTTTTGTCAGCCAATCTTTGGTTTTGGGATCGATTTTGGCGCTTTATAAAGGTGCAAGCAAAGACAAAACTTAAAAAAGGAATCCAACAACGCCCCATGGAACTTTCAAAGTTAGCTGAAATACTGGAAGCCTCTTTTTTTAACGGAAAAGACCGGTCCGATATTGAGATTGATAGAGCCGGCGCAAGCGACCTGATGAGTGATATTTTGGCTGCTTTATCAGAGCGCGGCGTTTTGCTGACCGGCCTGACAACCATTCAGGCAGTAAAAACTGCTGTAATATCGGGGGTTACTGCCATTGTGTTTGTCCGTAATAAAAAGCCGGATCCGGATGTTGTGGCGCTGGCTGAAATGCACGGTATCCCGCTGCTGTCAACCCCCTGTTCCATGTTTGTTTCCTGCGGCCGTTTGTTTGACGCCGGCTTGACCGGTCTTGACGGGGCACGCTGAGGCGACCCTGAAATCCGGTTGTTTGTTGACAGTTGATCCGGCAAGCAGCTGAGTTTAAATTTTATCTTCAGTTTCGCGACTTATGATGTCTCTGTAAAACGCTTTTTAAGGGCAGGCCATGTCATCTTTAAAAAAAAGTTTTAATATTCGGAGCAGAGACTTTATCCATGCCGGTGAAGCTTCCATCACCGTTCAGCAGCTTCTCAAGCAGATGCGTATCGACCCCGCATTGATTCGCCGGATTGCCATCTGCGGCTATGAGGGGGAAATGAATGTGGTCATGCATGGCGGTGACGGCTTGTACCGTGTTGAGATTAATAGTGACAGGATTGTTCTGGAAATTTCGGATCAGGGGCCGGGAATTCCGGATATTGCCAAAGCAATGGAAAAAGGATTTTCAACCGCCAGTGATGAACACAGGGAAATGGGATTCGGGGCCGGAATGGGGCTGCCGAATATGGACAAAAATGCAGATGAAATGTTCATTGAATCAGTGCCGGGAAGCAGGACACGGGTTCGGATGTTATTTTTGTGTAAAGGGACAAAATAATGGTTCCGGAATATATATCCTTTGTCGAAAAATTCTGCACCGGATGCACCCAGTGCGTCCGTGTATGTCCGACAAAGTCGATTCGTATACGGAATAATAAAGCGGTTTTTTTTGAAGAATTATGCATCGGTTGCGGAGAATGCATCCGGGTCTGCCCGGAAGGGGCTGTCAGTTCATCATTTCCAGCTATTGAACCGTGCATGAAGGACAAGCTGAATGTGGTGATTGTTTCTCCGGTGCTGTATGCCCAGTTTCAGGGTTTCATGCCCGGCGATGTGCTGATCGGACTCAAGCACATGGGTTTTGATCACGCCATTGATCTGTCCTATTATCTTGAGATGTTTCAATATGCGGTGGATGAGTTCGTTCTGGAAAATCGACAGACGCACAATGCGCCCTGGCCGCTGATTTCGCCGATCTGTCCGGTGGTCATCCGGTTGATTGGTCTGAATTATCCAAATTTACTGGATCATATTCTCCCCTTAAGGCGCCCGGTTGGACTTTTGGGAGATGAAATCCGTAAAAGATTGAGCCATGAGCATAAAATACCTGAAAAAGATATAATAATATATCATATTACTCCCTGCCACTCCAAGGTGGTGCCGGACCATTCCGGGTTTATGGATGATCTGGGGTATGTTGATCGGGCACTGGGCATCAATCGAATCTATCCGGAACTGCTTGCCAAAATGGAGCAGGCCAGAGAGCTTGAGCTGAGTCTTTTCCCGAATGAACATTTCAGTTTTGTTCCCAGTACCCGGGGCCCTTTGTGGGGTATGTCCGGCGGTGAAATTGCCGGCATGCGAATTGACGGGGTGATTGCCGTATCGGGCTTGAAAGAGACCATGGCATATCTGGAGAAAATTGAAATGGGCTTGTTCAGCGATATGGAATATATTGAATTCCGGGCCTGTACGGAAGGGTGTCTGGGCGGCCCCCTGACTGCTGTTGACAGATATATGGCAAAAAGCACGGTCCAGAAGTTTATTAAAATGTTCGGAATCGGCCGGCGTCTGCCCAGACGGAAAATTCGTCAGCTGTATGATAAAGGGTGGTTTTTTTCTCAATTAAAGCCTTTGGAGTTGATGGGTGTTTACCAGTCAAAAAGAAAACCGCTGACAATCGATGATATGAAGAAAATTGAAAAATTAATGTCTTTGATTCACGGAAATGACTGTGCGGCCTGTGGTGCTCCGGATTGCAGAACATTTGTCGAAGACGTGGTCCGGGGAGAAGCGGAATTGAAAGATTGTTTTAAAATAAAGGAATAATTTATATCATGAAGGCAGCAGATTTAGCGGCACAGTTCAACCTCACTGTGGTTGCCGGCAAAGACGGTCTGGGCCGGACGGTAACCGGCGGTCACTGTGGGGACCTGCTCAGCGAAGTGATGGCCAATGCGCCGGTCGGCAGCATTTGGCTGACCATTCAGGTGCACCAGAATATCGTCGCGGTGGCAGTTTTAAAAGAGATGACAGCCATTATTCTGACCGGCGGAAATGTGCCGGATGAGGAAGCCCGGGCAAAAGCGGATGAGGAGAAAATTCCCATCATGCTCAGTGATCAGCGGACGTATGACCTTGCCGGAATGCTTTACTCGGCCGGGGTGGGATAGCCGGATGGATCATATGAAACTATACAGGGCAGATATGCATATCCACACATGTCTTTCTCCCTGCGGGGACTGGGGCATGAGTCCGAAAGCGATAGTCGAAAAAAGTCGTCGGATGGGACTGGATATCATTGCCGTCTGTGATCATAACACGGCTGAAAATACCGGCGCCGCTATCCGGGCCGGCCAAAAAAACGGCATCACCGTGTTGCCCGGTATGGAAATTTGTTCAAAAGAAGAAGTCCATGTACTTGCAATTTTTAAGACATTGGATCGAGCAGGGATGATGCAAAAATTTGTTTATGATCATCTGCCGGGTAAAAATTCCTCAAATTTGTGGGGCAATCAGATTGTGGTGGATGAAAACGATGAAGTCATTGCGGAAAATTTTAATCTCCTGATCGGCGCGACCACCTTGTCGCTTTATGAACTGGTAAATAAAACCAATGCTCTCGAAGGATTGTGTATCGCGTCGCATATTGACCGGCCCGCGTTCGGAATTATCAGCAATCTGGGATTTATTCCTGAAGATGTGCAGTTCACTGCGCTGGAAGTGTCCTGGCGGATGTCGATGAATGAGGCGGCCGTTTCAATCCCCGGCATTGAGAAATTTCCGTGTATCACTTCCTCGGACGCCCATTATATTGAGGATGTTGGAAAGGTCTGGACCGGGTTTATGCTGGAAGCACCGACATTTGATGAAATCCGGATGGGGCTTGCGGGCCGATCGGGACGGCGGATCGTGCTATAGCCATCCGGATAAATATTTTGGGTGCGTTATCGGTCGGAGATGTACGATGAGTAAAATCTCCTTTCTGCTGCCTTCCCAAAATTATTATCTGGAAGGCTATAAAGGAAACCATTGAAAAAGGGGTGCGGTGAAGGAATTATCGCTTCATATTTTAGATGTTGCCGAAAACGGGATTAATGCCGGTGCGGATCGGGTGCGGATTACTGTGGAAGAAGCCCGTAAAGACAACCGGCTGCGGATTGTTCTTTCAGATAATGGACGAGGGATCCCGCCGGATCTGATTCGAAATGTCACGGATCCGTTTTATACCACCCGAACCACCCGGCGCGTCGGACTGGGACTTTCCCTGCTCGAGGCGGCCGCGCGTCAGTGTAACGGATCGATGCGTGTGGAATCCACTGAAGGGAAGGGCACATCTGTGATCGTTGAATTTGAATATAATCACATCGACCGGGCACCGCTGGGCGATATGGCCGGTACATTAATATCCCTGATCATGGGATACCCGGATGTTGATTTTGAATATATTCATACAATCAACAGCCGCCGGTTCGCGATAAAAACCATTGATATTAAAAATATGTTTGACGGTCGTTCGGTCAGTGAGCCTGATGTTTTCCGGAAACTAAGGCAAACTTTACAAGACGGCCTGACTTTCTTGAGAAATCCGGGCTAACCTGGATTTCTCATGAAAAAAGCGGAGGTATCCGGGGTAAAACGATTGAAAACAAGCGAGGACTGAAATGGCACGATTAACCATTGATGATTTAAAAAAAGTAAAGGAAAAGACTGCAAAAGAAACTTCTTTGCGGTATGGCAAGGCCCGTATCAAAATTACGGTTCATATGGGGACCTGCGGTATTGCTGCCGGTGCCCGTGATGTGATGAATGCGCTTATGACTGAAATGGCGGAGGCCGATCGTCAGGATATCCGGGTAGTGGCTTCCGGGTGCATGGGAATGTGCAGCAGCGAACCCAATGTCACCATTGAAGTTGATGGCGAGGAACCGATTGTTTACCAATTGATGGACGCCAATAAAATGCGTCAGGTTTTCAAGCGGCATGTGTTGCTGGGGGAGGTGCAGACGGATTTTGCGCTGGCAAAGATGTAAAAGGTATTCTTTGAAACAAGATACTTTCACAAACGGTTAATCACCCTCCGATTTGTTCAACGCCTGTTTTTTGATCTTTTGTTTTTATCCGGTATTATGTTATTATATATTTACACCTAAATCACTCAACTTAGGTTAGTCCATCATGAGCTTCTATCGATCACCAGACAGACAAAGGAGAATTCAATGGCCGATATTGACGTGTTAAGGCAGGTTGAAATATTTCAGTCGTTAAGTGATGATGAATTGTCAGCAATTGGTAAACTGATCACCGAAAAGCAACTTGTTTATGGTGACCGGCTGTTTAAAGATGGTGATTCCGCCACTCATTTATGGATTGTCAAAGAAGGCGTCATTGACCTGCGGTTTGACCTGCCGGGTCGTGAAACATCTGAAGAAAGCACTCTGTCTTCCGTCACTGCCAATAAAATCATCGGGTGGTCCAGCCTTGTCCCCCCCTATAAATACAAACTTTCAGCCTACTGCGCGTCAAGCCGGTGCCACGTACTGGTCATTGACCGGGAGCCGCTGCGCGAGTTATTAACAAAGCAGCCGAAAACCGGATACCAGGTGATGGCCGCCATGCTTCGGGTGGTGGGGAGACGTTTTCAGAGACTCCAGGGATCCGGCGATGATGCCCCCTTTGCACCGGTCCGGGTGACTGTTCACTTAGCGACCTGCGGTATCGCAGCCGGTGCCCGGGATGTGATGCAGGCCGCCGTTGAAGCGGTATCCGGTCCCGGTCTTGAAAGGGTTACGGTGATGAGTGCCGGATGCCTGGGCAAGTGTGCGACCGAGCCGAATGTTACCGTGGAAATTCAGAACCAGGGAGCAGTGGTGTATCAGAAAATGAATCCGGAAAAGATGCGCCGGGTGTTTGATGAACATATTGCAAATGGGCGGATTTTATCCGACTGGGTGCTCGAAGGAGGAAGCATATGATTAGTCTGGAATTTTTGGAACAGGTGGATGTTTTTAGAAGCTTAAATGACGATCAGCTTTCGGCGATCCAGCAATGTGCGGAGGCGGTTGATTTCAAAAAAGGCGACCGTATATTTGCCCGGGGCGACATGGCTTCTTCTGTCTGGATTGCCTTGGAAGGAGATATTCAACTCAGAACCGAGCCTTCCGGTCAGGAAGGGGGCATCAAATCATCTCCTTCTTTTTTGTCAGAAGCACAGGCGTTCGGGTGGACATGTTTTGTTCCGCCATACAAGTACCGGCTTTCCGGGTATTGCGCTTCCCGGTGGTGCAAAGTCATCCGGCTAAACCGTGAAGACCTGCTGGCGATTTTTGAACAGGATGCAATCGTCGGTTTTAAGGTAATGGATTATCTGCTCGGCGCGGTGGGGAAGCAGTTTGAGGAGCTTCAGGATGAGATTGCCAAAGATAGGGGGATTGAAATGATGAGCCAATGGTGACGGCTTCGCAAAAAGTCCAACTGCTTCGTTGCACGGCATCCTTCGTTGCTTCATAGTACGAAAAGTACGAATCATCACTCAGGATTTTGCCAATCTTTATAGCATATCTTGTATCTGCCAGGTTTTTTCTATAACTCCGAATAGCTATTGCAAGATGCAATCGTAAATGGGATCTTGGCGGTGAACACTTCTGTATTAAATTCCCATTCTATATTTTCTCATTTTTCCCCTCAAGGTTGAGGGATGAAGGCCGAGAAGATCTGCAGCCCCCTTATGTCCTTCAATCTTTCCCTGAGAAAGGTGCAGGGCTTTTTGGATATGCCCGACAATCATATCATCGAGTTTTCTGAAGACATCAAATCCTAACCGTGAAGATCCTGGATCGTAGTCATCGGACTTCTTCCCGGTGAGCTCTGGAAACGTAAGCGGAAAACCTCCACTGATGATCAAGCTGCGCTCAATTAGATTCTGAAGTTCACGGATATTTCCGGGCCAGGCATATGCCCTTAGCTGTTCCATAGCACCGGAAGCAAACACCGGCTGAAATGGCAGATTCATTTCAGCTGCTTTGCTCTTTGCAAAATGCTTTGCCATCTCCGGAATGTCTTCTCGTCTTTCCCGTAAAGGCGGCAGATGAATTGGAAAGACATTCAGCCGAAACCACAGGTCACTTCTAAAACTGCCATTTTTAACCATTTCAGATAAGTTTTTATGGGTGGCGGCAATCACCCGGGCATCTATGGAAATAGCACTTTGCCCGCCAACCCGATGAAATCTTTTTTCCTGAAGAATGCGCAGAAGCTTTACCTGAACTGAGGCTGGCAGTTCAGCAACCTCGTCTAAGAAAATCGTGCCCCCGTCAGCCTGCTCAAAATACCCTCTTTTTTTTTCTCCAGCCCCGGTAAATGCTCCTTTTTCATGGCCAAACAACTCACTGTCAACCAAAGACTCGGCAATAGCCCCACAATTAATACATACAATTGGTTGATTCGCCCGCAAAGACATTTCATGAATTGCATGAGCCGCAAGTTCTTTTCCGGTACCGGTTTCTCCTGTCAAAAGGACCGGACTATCTGTCAGCGCAACCTGGTGAACTTTCTTCAATACGGCCTTGAGACCTGTCTCAGCACCAATGATACGTGTTGCATTTGTATGGCCAAGGCGGTTTCTGAGGTCGGCATTGACCTTTTCAAGCTTTTCGTTTCTTGATAGGACATCACGGTAATGAATCAGGTTGAGTATCGCCCCGGTAAATGGTTTTTCCAAAAGTTTCAACAGATTACTATGGGCATCCGTATATCTGTTCTGTCCATAAGCAACCAGATTGAAAAAAGCTGCATAAGGTTTTCCCAGGCCAATGGTCAGGGTCATGGTTGAATGCTCTTTTTTACCGCGGAATTTTGGGAATTCTATACCGACAGTTTCCAAATGGGCCGAAGCCTCCTGAGCGACTTTACTTGATGATAAACTATTATCTATCTTTACAGATCCAAGCTTAAAAGTTTGCATGTCATCAATAGCTTCCGGAGAAAAACGAATGCGCTCATCTAAAAGGAATCCTGCCTCAGCAGTAGCAACAGCAAGATATCGGAGTGTATCTGGTGAGTCATCCGAGATGCCTGCGTTGATGATGTCTAAGGGTAAAAAGTCTTGTAAATAGCTGATGGATGAATGAAGGGCCTCTTCAATTTGAAGGCTGCTGAAAAGGCACTGGGAGGCTTCCTGAATAAATGCCTGCTTATCAAATTTCTTTTTAGCTTCCATTGTATCGTTGCCTTATTATCTTTCAAATTAGATTTCATTGCCATCAGATATGAAGGCTTTCAAATAAAATAGGTAATTTCCTTCATATTTAACAGATATTCTTCTTTTTAACATTGAAACATATGGATTTCAAGCTATTTGAAATGTGGCACACATCTTGTAAACAATAACTCTATATTGAGATTCGATGATTAATTATCCCAATCATTAATTAACATATTTTCGCATCGGGTTAATGTCCGATTAAATATTATAACTAAAAAAGGAGTCCTTATGTCCGACTATGATGCAATTGTTATCGGTGCCGGAAATGGTGGATTGACATCCGCAGCAACGCTTGCCAAAGCAGGGAAGAAAGTCCTGCTTTTAGAAAAACATAATATTCCAGGGGGATCTGCCACGAGCTTTGTCCGGGGACGGTTTGAATTCGAAACAGCCCTGCATCAGCTGAGCGGTATCGGAAGCGAGGAAAAGCCCGGCATGTTACGTCAGATACTGGCCGAACTTGAAGTGGAAGATAAGCTTCAATGGTCGGAGATTAACAATCTTTACCGCGTTATTTTACCTGGTCAGCTGGATTTCAGCCTGCCTGCGGAACGGGAACAGGCCACTGCCATTCTCCAGGAACGATTTCCCGCCGAAAAAGAGAATATCCAAAAATTTTACGATATGGTTTACGCATTTGTTTTTGATGACTTCAGCATCACCCGTATGGGAAAAAAGGATGTAGAGCCTGAAAACCATCCGGTGTTCTTCAAATACAAGCTTAAAACCACCCAGGAAGTCTTAGATGAATTTTTCATTGACCCGATGCTGAAACTTACCCTGAGTTTTTACTGGTGCTACATGGGATTACCCCCGGATAAGCTGCTGTTTGAACCAGTTGCCTATTGCATCTTCGCGTATATCGAATGGAAGCCTTATCATATTAAGGGCGGCTCCCAGGTCATGTCCACGGCGTTAGCAGAAACCGTGATCAGGTACGGCGGAGACATCCGTTTTAACTGCGGTGCGGAAAAAATTCTGGTAGAAGATGATCGTGTCAAAGGTGTGGTAACAGAGCACGGCGATACATTCACGTCACAAAATATTATTTCGAATATTTCACCCATCCGAACCTTTGTGGACATGATGGATAATGCGGTCATTCCTGAGTCAACCATCACTGATATGAAAAACACCAAGCCGTCGATTTCAGCCTTTACTCTCTATATCGGTCTGGATTGCACACCCGAAGAGCTGGGATTCACCGAATCTATGAATGTTTTTTATTCACACGGGGATACAAGCAAGGGGTTTGAAGCCTCCCGCCGACTGGATACCCACGAGGATTTCTTTATCTTAAGCTGTTATACCATCGACGAAGCGGGCGTCACGCCTGATGGCTGCTGTCAGATTGCCGCTATCTGTTTGAAATATGGGGACCCATGGATGCAGTTGCCGCCGGATCAATATTATGAAACCAAGTATGCTGCCGCCGAAACCCTGCTGCAACGCATTGAAGAACACGCCCCGAATATCCGGGAGCATATTGAGGAACTCGAAGTGGCCACGCCCCTTACCCACATGCGTTACCTGGGACATCCTGCAGGAGCGATTTACGGTTTCGACCAGACCCCCAAGGATTCCGGATTGTTCTTCCAGTTGTTTACCGATATCGAAGGGCTCCATTTTGCGGGCGGCTGGACAGGCTGGGATGGTTTTCAGCCCACGCTCATTTCCGGTTATACAAAGGCAAACGAGTTGCTGAAAACCATGAAGAAAGGAGAGTAACATCATGAAAAATTATGCCCGGCAGATCGACCATTTTGATGAGATCAATGCAGAAACAGCCATTGGAAAAAAATACGGCAAGGATTACCGATCAGACAAAGGAACAACCCAGTCTCAGATTGATCGTTACCATCCTTTACATATCAATTTTATGGTCGCAGACATCATTGAAGAGACCGAATTTGTCAAGACCTTTCGGCTGGTTGCACAGGACGGTTACCTGCCCCCGTTCCAGGCCGGCCAGTATATCAATGTCTACGGAGAGGTCAACGGGGTTCGGAGCAGCCGTCCTTACAGTATGTCATCTTCTCCTCTCCAGCGAGCCTACTACGATATTTCTGTGGCCCGAATCACTGACGGTTTCTTTTCTGATTTCATGCTGGATCAGGTTAAAAAAGGGGATACCCTGAAAAGTTCCGGCCCATCCGGCAACTTCTATCACAATCCATTGTTTCACAAAAAGGCATCCGTTTTCATCGCCGGCGGCAGCGGCATCACACCGTTTATGAGCATGATCCGGGAAATCTGTGACAATGCACGAAAACGAGACATCACTCTGCTGTATGGAAACCGGACCCCCAAAAACATCCTCTTTCATGAGGAGCTGATTAATCTCGCATCCCGCCATGCCAATTTTACCTACATTCCTGTCATTTCAGAACCAGGCGAAGATTATGATGGCGAGAAAGGATTCATTGATGATGCCTGTATTACCCGCAATGTAAAAAGCATTGAAGCGTGCACATTTTATATTTGCGGCCCCCAGGCCATGTACGAATTCTGTGTTCCGGAGCTTGAGAATATGGGTATCCCACGAAAACGACTCCGGAAAGAAATGTTTTCAACCTCGGGCACGATCACAAAAGAACAGGGATGGCCAGGAGAATTGACGGGGGAGGAAACTGTTTCTGTTAGCGTTAAAGGTTTCAAAACCATTTCTGCAAAAACCGGTGAAACCCTTCTTACTTCCCTCGAACGGGCCGGCATTATCGTCCCGGCAAACTGCCGGTGCGGCGAATGCAGCATCTGCCGGGTCAAGCTGATTTCCGGAAAAGTATTCCAGCCCAGTGATGTTCGCCTGAGGTTTTCCGATACCCAGTTCGGCTGGGTGCATTCCTGCAAATGTTACCCGCTGGAAGATCTTGAAATATTAATCTGATGGTTAACAAAAGATTTGGGACACTCCTTGATCAAGGAGTGTCCCATTCCAAATAATTAATAATTACCCCCATAGTTCTACACAAGGAATAAAAAAATGAGTGAAGTATATGAAAAACTGCGGCATTACTTTGATTCAATGGCCAGTGGCTATCCAAAAACAAAAGATGGAGTAGAAATTACAATACTTAAGATGTTGTATTCGGAAGATGAGGCGAGTCTATTTCTCAATATGACCCCAAAAAAAGAAAGTTCAAAGGAAGTAGCCGGCCGCCTTCAGAAAGATGAAAATACAATATCCAATGAACTTGAAGCCATGTCCCAAAAGGGGCTTTTGTGGCGGGAAAAGACAGCCGGAAAAACGATATTTTCAACATCTCCGTTTGTCGTAGGAATTCTTGAATATAATGTGAAAAGACTTTCAGAAGACAAAGAACTTGCCCGCAATATTGCAATATATGGAATGAATGGCTTAATGCAATCCCTTGCTGCTGCCGGCGAACAGCATATGAGAACAATTCCTGTTAATCGCCAGATGGTTGAGCAATGGCCTGTTGCGATCTATGATGATGCAGTTGATATTATAAATAGTCATGAAAAAATAGCTGTTGGCCTCTGCAGCTGCAAAACAATTTTCAATTCCATCGGTATGAAACCATGTGATAAGCCCATTGAAGTATGTATCGGTTTTGACAAGATGGCTGAATATTATCTTGAAAACAATTCAGCACGAGAAATATCAAAAGATGAAGCCATCAATATTATAACAAAAAGTGATGAACAAGGCATGGTATTACAGCCTTTTAATGGGAAAGATATTGGTGCCTTATGCAGCTGCTGCGGGGACTGCTGTACTGTGTTATTATCCCTTAAAATGCTGCCCAATCCTGCCAAAGAGGTTCGAAGCAACTACTATGCTGAAATTGATACGGATGGATGTTCAGGATGTGAAGCATGCATTGATCGGTGTCAGATGGATGCAATCCGGATGAACGATGACAACATTGCGCTTATTGATTTAAACAGATGTATTGGATGCGGACTTTGTGTAACCACTTGCCCCACTGAGGCAGCGCAACTGGTTAAAAAACCTGAATCTGACCTCGTTGAAGTGCCAAGGGACCTTGAAGAGGTTCATGAGATCATGGCGATGAAAAGAGAGCTCATATCAGGTCGCGTATAAAACATTAGTTCTGCAAAAAAATTTAACAACAAGATTGAGATTTCAAGTTTCAGATTAAATACACTTTCAGGAGAAAACATATGAAAATTTTAATTATCAACGGCAGCCCGACCCTGGGAAAAGGAATGACCCATCAGCTGATATCCAATTTCACAAAAGGGTGTGAATCAGCCGGTGCTATGGTTGAACAGGTAAACCTTCAACCCATGAATCTTAAATACTGTATAGGATGCCTTCACTGCTTCTATGCAAAAGACCACCTCTGTATTCATAAAGACGGTATGGCCGAAGTGCATCAAAAGATACTGGCCGCTGATTATCTGGTTCTTGCTACACCTGTCTATGCAGATGGCGTCACCGGGCAGATGAAGACATTTATGGATCGGTTCGTCCCACTGATCGACGTCCGGTTTGAAATGATCGATGGCCGTTATCGTCACATCAAACGGTTTGAAACGCTTCCCAAAGTTGCATTATTGAGCGTGGCCGGATTTTATGAAATGGAAAATTTTGAAGCAGTTGACAACCATGTCAGAAAGTTTGCCGATCACATCCAGACTCCTTACGTGGGGGCGGTGCTGCGGCCCAGCAGTTACATTCTGGGCATGGACGAACTTTTACCGGGCGACGTTAAGAGAATAAAAGGTGCTATTGAAAAGGCCGGCGAGGAACTCGCGGGCAAGGGTGGGTTTTCGAAAGAAACCCTGGAGCAGGTGATGTACACCCCTATTGATAAAGAAACCTGGCTTGCCGGTGCCAACAGCCTGCATGAAAAATGCCTTACCGCCGGTAAGTTTCTTTACTGGAACAAATAACAAGCCACGATAGATACATAAAGCCGGCGGTTAACTTTTTGAACAGTTTCGGTGCTTGCAGATTAAACGACTACAACTGCTTTCCATGAGACCGAATTCGTCTGATTAATCGCTGGCATAATTTCTGGTAACATAGAGCAGTCGTAACAGGGTGACGTGATGATCTGTGGCTGTTATTGGAGGAGGCTATATCGAAATCGACTGAAGATTAAATACTTAGAGCGTAATCATCTTATGATTTCTTAATGTTCACCTTAATCATCGTTCGCTTATGTAATATATTGATATATCAAGATTCCGAAGACCTTACCACGAATTTAAGAATGCCTATCAAAACTGCAGTATTGCAAAATTTTTTTAAGGTGCAGCATGTCGATAACTTTACGTAAAAGTTGATTGTCGTAATTGATACAATATATTGTGGCTTTGAAAAAATATTTTTTTAAGAGATTGACAGTCTTTTTTATGTAGAAACGGATAGGTCTTGCCTGGGGATCGTTGATCCTGATCGAGATTGTCCCATTAAATGAGGGTATAGTGGTTGTGATTTTTTAATTTGGTATCATTTTCTTACAATTTCAATGATCTTCCGTGACGTATATTCCCCCACATCGGCCAGGCCGTCCACCGGCAGAAACAAGCGGGAATTATTGGAATACAGGCAGGTAACGGAAGCGGGGAAATCCTCGTCCGGTTCATAAAAAATATAGCACAGAGCGATTTTGGGCAACGGATAGACCACCATGCTGAAATCTCCACCCATATCTTGTGGAGCAGCTTCACCGTTTAATGCTTCTTTGATGTTATCTAAACCGGCTTTTATTTTTTCCACATGCGGGACCAGCAGTTGTTCCGTGTGGGTTGTAAAGGCACCCACATAGGGCATACTGTCCGGGAATTCCTTGAATGCTTTAAACGGCAGCAGTTCACAATTTTCCGGCCGTGCGTTTAAGGCATACAAAGAGATCAGGATATCAAATACCGACGATCGGTTTTTATTTGCCAGGAAAATCCCGTCTGGAGTAATTTCGCAGGTTTCACCAAATGCATTAAATATGAATTGGTCGCCGTCCTTTTTGCCCGGGAGGTTTTCAGCCAGATTTACCGGTAAATCCCTGTACAGTTGACCAAGATTGTCCTGTGCGATTTTTGCATAATTATTTGTCATTTATGAACTCCGCATTATCAATCGTTTATTTATATTCCTGGTTCTTCGGTGTTATCAGACAAATCACATGAATGACGGGGAGAAAATGAGCCTTGAACAGTTGGATGATAATGTACGTGTACCTTGCGCATGAACTCAATGTCTTCCATCAGTTTATTCTCTACCCGTGTGGCAATTTCATCCCCTTGGGCTACATTTAAATGGCCGTCAACACAGATCGTGATATTAGCGACCAGGTAGGGACCGAACCGGTGGGCGCGAATCTCTTCTGTTTTTCTGACACCGGCAATCGGATTCACGATATCGGTAATCTGTTTTGCCAGATTTTTCCCCGGAATGGTATCCATTAAATCCGAGGTGGATTCCCGTAAAATTTCAATGCCCGTATGCAGGATAATCAATGATACGATTGCACCGGCTAACGGGTCAATCCAGGGGTATCCCAACCGGCCAAAAGAAATGCCGATAGTGGCGGCCAGGGCTGAAAATATGTCATTCCGGTGATCAAATCCTAATGCCAGTACGGCTGTGTTTCGGGTCTGGCGGCCGATGGCAAGCGTCCAGATTGTCAGCAGGATTTTTACAGCCACGGTAAATAATGCGACCCACAGGGCAATAACGGCAGCGCCGCTGAAATTTTCTTTTCCAACATAAAGGTCAAACACGCTGTTTACGGAATCCCAGAAAATGGCAATGGCGGTGGTGATTACAAACGCACCCACGACAACCGCTGCAATGCTTTCCATCTGGCTGTGACCATAGGGGTGCTCTTCATCCGGCGGTTTACTTGAGAGTTTCATAAATACGCTGACCACGATACCGTATGCAACATCCGAGGTGGAATTGATGCCGTCGGCTAGCAGGGCCGGGCTGTGGCCCATGATGCCGATGGTGGTTTTCAAGGCCGCCAGAAAGAAGTTGGCAACCAGACCGATATATACGGCCAGAATACTTTTGTGATTTCGCTGTTTATGAATCATTGGCAGGTCTTTGAGATTCCTGTGGCCTGGAGATAAATTAACTTGATCAGGGTAGCGTGAAAGCATTGACTATATCATTTTATAAAATAATTCAAACCTGTAGTTTTTCAGCTTCTGTTTTTTCCCGGATTTTGTGCCAGGTATTCTTTTGGCATTCCGGGCAGTTGAGGTATTGTCTTGGCTCCCCAACGGCCTTATAGCGGACGCCGCCAAGATCCCAGAAATCGCGCAGGTGGCCGCATTTGCATTCGATCAGCCATTGTTTAGTACCCTTTTTCACGGCTTCAAACGCCCGGGCAGGCAGGATGAATTTTAAAAATTTGTGTTCTGATGCCATATTTTATTTTTTGAATTTCAATGAAACGATAAAAAAATCAGATTTAGATGGCAAAGAAAAAAGTCCATCATTCTTATAAAATTGGCAAGGCGCGTAAATCCTGAATGATGATTCGTACTTTTCGTACTATGAAGAAACGAAGGATTTTGCGCAACCCAAATTGAAAATAGAAGTTGGATTTTTTACGAAGCCATCAATTTTGACAGTTTGACAGCACAGACCTTGTACTCCGGGATTTTGGAGACCGGGTCCAAAGCTGCGTTGGTCAGCTTGTTGGCTGCGGCCTCGGCAAAGTGAAACGGTATAAAAACAGATCCGTTGACTGCTTTTGTCGATATTTTTAATTTTGCGATAATTTCGCCTCTTCGGGAAGCTATTTTTGCTTTATCGCCGTCTTTAAAGTCATATTTATCTGCGTCTGCAGCTGATATTTCCACAAAATTTTCAGGTGCCCGCTCATTCAAGCCTTCGGTGCGGCGGGTCATGGTGCCGGTGTGATAATGATACAATACCCGTCCGGTGGTCAGATACAGAGGATATTGGTCGTCTGTCTGTTCTGCCGGGGGGATGTAATCGATCGCGTGGAAAACCCCTTTGCCATGAGTAAACTGGGCGGTGTGAAGGATTGGTGTGCCGGGGTGTTTTGTGTCCGGGCACGGCCAGTGAATTCCGCATCTTTCAATGCGATCATAGGTGATCCCGGCATAAGAAGGGGTTACCTTTGCGATTTCTTCAAAAATTTCTTCGCTGTTATCGTAAACCATATCATATCCCATGCGTTTGGCAATTTCAGCGGTGATTTCCCAGTCGTCTTTTGCAGACCCGGGTGGTTGCAATGCTTTTCGGACTCGCTGCACCCGGCGTTCGGTATTGGAAAAGGTTCCGTCTTTTTCGGCAAAACAGGCAGACGGCAAGACCACATCCGCCAGCTGGGCGGTTTCCGTCATAAAGATATCCTGAAGCACTAAAAAATCCAGATTGGAAAAACTTTTTTCCGCATGATTTAAATCCGGATCAGAGACCAGCGGGTTTTCCCCGATGATATACATGGCCTTTATATCTCCGTCATGAGCCATGGGCACCATCTCGGTAACGGTCAGGCCGACCTGGTCAGGCAGGTTCGTCACGGCCCAGGCTTTTTCCATTTTTTTTCGCGCTGCTTCATCCGTGACTTTCTGATATCCGGTATATACGTTGGGCAGCCCCCCCATATCACAGGCGCCCTGGACGTTATTCTGGCCCCTCAAGGGATTCACTCCGCCGCCCGGGATGCCGAGGTTCCCGCACAGCATGGCCAGGTTGGCCAGGGATTTCACATTATCCGTGCCGGTAGTGTGCTGGGTGATCCCCATGCAGTATAGGATTGCACCTGCTTTGGCAGAAGCATACAGGCGGGCGGCATCAATAATCTGCTGTACTGGAATCCCGGTAATTGATTCTACATAATCCGGAGTGAATTTTTCAACCATGGCCTTTAAGGCCTCAAAGTCAGAGGTACGGGTTTCAATGAATTTCTGATTGTGAAGATTTTCTGCGATGATTACATGCATGAGCCCGTTAATCCATGCCACGTCGGTCCCGAGGTTCGGTCGCAGCCAGTAATCGGCAAATTCGGTGAGTTTGATCCGTCTGGGATCAATAACGATTAACCGGGTATTTTTAAATTTAACCGCCCGTTTCACATAGGTTGATAATACCGGATGATTTTCCGTGGTATTGGAGCCGGTCACCAGGATCACATCCGCATCTTCAATATCTCCGATGGTATTTGTCATTGCTCCGCTTCCGAAAGCTGCGGCCAGACCGGCCACGGTGGAGCTGTGTCAGAGCCGGGCGCAATGATCAATGTTATTGGTTTTTAAAACCGCGCGGGTAAATTTCATGGCTGCGTAATTGTCTTCATTGGTGATCCGGGCTGAGGTGAGCACGCCAATGCTGTCGGGGCCGTTTTTCTCCTTGATTTCCAAAAGTCTTTTAGCGGTCAGGTCCAGGGCTTCGTCCCACGTGGCTTCCTGAAAGTTTCCGTTTTTCTTGATTAAAGGCGTTTTCAATCGGTCTTCGGAATGGATAAAATGAAACCCGAATCGACCCTTAACGCATAGGCTGCCGTAATTGGGCGGTGTTTCTTCTGCTCCGGATATTTTAACAATCCGGTTGTCCTGAATATGAAAATCAAGCTGACAGCCCACGCCGCAGTAACTGCAGGTGGTCCGTACTTTCCGGTTTGACCAGGGCCGCCAGTCATAGCGGGCATCTTTTTCTACCAGAGCGCCGACCGGGCATGCCTGGATACATTCTCCACAGAACACACAGTCGGAATCCTTGAGCGGCCGGTCACCGGCAGCAATGATTTTGGCATCCGCCCCCCGATACCCCAGGCTGATGGCATTGTTGACCTGAACTTCATTGCAGGCCTGCACACATCGTCCGCACAGGATGCATCTTGAAAAATCCCTGACGATAAACGGATTGACGGTTTCCATGGGATATTTATTTTCAGTTGCCGGAAATGTTTCCCCGGATACCTGGTAGCGGTAAGCAAGGTTCTGGAGCTTACAGTCTCCCCATACCGGGCAAAGATCCTCGCTGTTATCCTGCTGCTGGACATTTAACTGAAAAGCGGTCCAGCTTTGGCCGTCGGATCCCCGGACCGCGCAGTTGTGGTTCCCGGATGCCAGGAGCAGCTGAAGGGACATGCGACGGGATTCTATAACTTGTTGGGATTCTGTCTGTACCTCCATGTTGCTTTCCGCAGGCGTGGAGCAGGCCGGCAGGAGATTTCTTGCTTTTTTTACCTCTACCACGCACATTCGGCAGGCACCGGTGGGGGTGGTCCCTTTTAAATAACACAGGGTCGGGATGTCGATATGATTTCTTTGGGCAACCGTCAAAATGGTTTCGCCTGTGGTAAAAGAAAAAGAATTGCCATTAATATTGATTCTTTTTTGATCGTCCATGATGGCCTTTTCCTGTGATGTCAGGGTTTGAGATTTTTTGCTATTATGATGACATGGCTTTGCAAAACAGATAAAAATTTATTTACTGATAGTTTAAATGGCCGGAGTATAATTGGAAGCGAACGGTGAGAGCAAAAGTTAAAACATCCGGGCAGTGTCAATGGGATTGAGAATCCGGCACTTTTATATTTTATTCTTTTTACCATAATATATTTATCGGGTTAGTTTCAAGATATTAAGGGTGGTGGAAAAATTGTAAGTTTTTTAGTTGATATGATAATTTTATTTAATTAATTTGATTTAGTGGCCTGTTGGATTTAATTGTTTGAAAATATATTCTTTTCTTTGCGTGGCCAAAGAAAAGAATCAAAAGAAAGGCCACCCTTACAGCTTGGCATTCGGCTACCCTCTAACAACACTTTTTTGCAACGGGATCAAAAACTCGCTAAACTCAAACAGTTTGCTCCCTTCATCTGCAAAAAATGTTTTTCTCGGCTGCTCTGTGATGGGATTCGATGTCCGGAGAAAAAACCAGAATTGATTACAAGTATTTGAATAAAAAATAAAATTTTATTTTTTTTCATAAAGTTTAAGTTGATGATAGTGATATGCAAAAAACCATAGCGAAAAAGATTCTAATTTTTACATTCATCTTTTTAATTGGAATTGCGGGTTGTGGAAACCATACCAAAACCCCATCTTTTCTTTTTTTTAGAAAGCTGTTTGCGCCGACGGTTGTCTTTGTCATTCCAAATGCCTTTATCGATGCAAACAGAGAACGCATCTATTTAATTCATGATGAAGAAAATGGCATTATTCCGCCTGAAATAGACGGATATGATACTTATCAGTTTAACAATGACGGGATTATAAAAATCAAAGGCTATGAATCATGGTTAATGAAAGACACAATCATTAAAGCATATAATGAAGATAAAGAAGAATTGTGGATCAGAAGAATTGGGCATCAAACTGGTCGTGAAGTTCCGACTGTTTCAGCATATGTCGTTGCCACGACAAAAGAAGATCGCTTAAGATATTTTCAAAACAGCAATAGCGATCTTAGGCGCTTAGATGTGCAAATTAAAGAAAATGGCATTGTTTATTGATGATATTTTTTACGGATGGCATGGGCAACTCGTTGCTCATGTTCCGAAGGAACAGGAGGGCCGCTATTGTTTGGAATCTTTCTTCATTCTTAGGAGGCCCTCTTGCGCTTCGCGCACCGGCAACAAGTTGCCTGTGTCACCCGCAACCCCATGTCCTCACTGTTTACAGCAAAAAAATCAAACTGCTTAAAAAGCGTTTTTTTAACGACAATTGGATACAGACATAAAGAAGGCTGCCCGTCAGGGGCAGCCTTCTTTTTAAACTATATAACCTGTATTTTAGCTTTCATGCCGGATTTGATTTGTTCTTTGGCAAGGCTTGCGTAAAAGAAGCTGTAGCCGGGCTACCGCGATTTTTGCGTAATGCAGCCAAATGGCAAATCAGGCCGGAATGATTAGCCGTTGTTCTTTTGAAACTCCTTCATAAACGCAACCAGGGTCTGGATGCCTTCAATGGGCATGGCATTGTAGATCGATGCCCGGCAGCCGCCGACCGAGCGATGGCCTTTTAATCCGCCCATGCCTTTGGCGGTGGCGTCCTTAATAAACTGCTGTTCCAGATCTTCACTGGGCAGTCGGAAAGTCACGTTCATTAATGACCGGCTGTCTTTGTCGGCCGTTGCATTGTAAAAATCCGTGGCATCCATGAAGTCATAGAGCAGGCCGGCTTTTTCCTGATTGAGTTTTTCCATGGCAGCCAGTCCGCCGACGGTTTCTTCCAGCCATTTCATCACGAGCTGAATGCAGTAGATGGAAAAACACGGCGGGGTGTTGTACATGGAATTTTTGGCGACAAATGTATTGTAATTGAGCATGGACGGCAGGTTGTCCGGTATCAGCTTCAGCATGTCATCGCGGACGATGACCATGCAGACTCCGGCCGGTCCGATATTCTTCTGGGCGCCGGCATAAATCATGCCGAATTTATCCGCATCCAGCGGCCGGGACATGATGTCCGAAGACATGTCAGAGATGATGGGTACGCCGGCAGTGTCCGGGAATTGCGCCCACTGGGTGCCCTTGATGGTGTTGTTGGACGTAATATGAGCGAACACCGCGTCTTTGTTAAAGGCAATGTCTTTGGGAATATAAGCAAAATTCCGGTCTTCGGATGAGGCAACGACATTGCAGGATTTATTTTGGATTTGTGCTTCCTTGATGGCTTTGGTTGACCATGTGCCGGTATTAACATAGTCGGCGGATTTTCCGTCAGCCAGAAAATTCATCGGGATCATGGCAAATTGTGTGCTGGCGCCGCCCTGCAGAAACAGTACGTGAAATTTGTCATCTAAGCCCAACAGGCGTTTTGTTCTTGCTATCGCATCGTTGATTACATCGTCAAACCATGGGGACCGGTGGCTGACTTCCGTGATGGACATGCCGCTGGATTTGTAATTTAATAAAGATGCCTGGATTTCTTCCAGAACAGGGAGCGGCAGTGTCGCCGGTCCGGCGTTAAAATTATAAATTCTGTTTTCAGACATTTACTTCCTCCATTTATGGCTATATATTGATAATTGATTAACAAAATTAAAAAAATGACTATGGCAAATTAAATTATGGATGTCAACTGCTGGTAGGCATATGCTTAATATGATTACAATTGTATCAAATATTTTCCATGAGTGAACCATTGACATGCAGGCTGGTTTATCATAAGAATAATAAAAATTACAAAGAATATACATTTTGAGGAATTGTTCATGAAAATAGTTCGTTATCCATCTCCGGATGCTGAAAAAAAGATACGTGACATCACGGAAAGAGGCCTTGAATTCAGAGCCGAAGACATTGATACGGTCGCAAAAATTCTTGCTGATGTTAAACAGCGCGGCGATGATGCTTTGATAGAATATACCAACCGTTTTGATGCGCCGGATCTGAAGGCTTTGGATTTAATTGTTTCAGAAGCAGAAATTGAGGCAGCCGAAGAACAGGTTGACAGCAGTTTCAGGGCCGCGCTCAACCGTTCGGCGGAACAGGTTGAGGAATTTCATAAAAAACAGCTCCGTAATTCCTGGATCAGCACGCCACGGCCCGGTGTGATGCTGGGACAGCTCGTAAATCCCGTGGATGCTGCCGGTGTCTATGTGCCGGGCGCCAAAGGCGGTTTGACGCCGCTGGTTTCATCCGTGCTGATGGGGGTTATACCGGCAAAAATTGCCGGGGTGAAACACATTGCCATGGTGACGCCGCCCACCCGGGACGGGTCGGTCAATCCGCACCTTCTGGTGGCAGCAAAAAAAGTCGGCGTAGACGTGATTTACAAAGCGGGCAGTGCCTGGGCTGTTGCCGGGTTGGCATATGGGACCCAAACCATCAAAAAAGTCGATGTGATTGTGGGTCCGGGAAATATTTATGTGACTCTGGCCAAAAAGATGGTGGCCGGAACTGTGGGCATCGATATGATTGCCGGGCCTAGTGAGATCCTGGTTATTGCCGATGATTCGGCTAATCCGGATTTTATTGCCGCGGATTTGCTTTCTCAGGCGGAACACGATATGCTGGCTTCATCGGTATTGATTACCAGCTCGGAACAGGTGGCCGAAAGAACGTTAAAAGCAGTGAACATGCAGCTGGATCATCTGGGCCGGAAAGAGATTGCTGAAAAATCATTAGCGGCTTTCGGCAGCATCATGGTTGTTCCCGACATAGAAACGGCCATTGACCTGTCGAACCGGATCGCACCGGAGCATCTGGAAATTCAAATAAAGAAGCCTTTCGAATACATTGGATTAATTCGGAACGCGGGTGCTGTTTTTATCGGAGAGTACACTCCGGAGCCGGTCGGCGATTATGTTGCCGGCCCGAATCACGTTCTCCCCACCGGGGGAACGGCAAGGTTTTCTTCCGCATTGTCCGTGGATAATTTTATGAAACAGACCAGTCTGCTTCATTATTCAAAAGAAGCGTTTGACCGTGAAGCAGATGATATTATGCGCCTGGCCAATGTAGAGGGCTTAAGCGCGCATGCGGGGTCGGTCGCAGTGAGATGCAAATCCGGCAAGCCGGATGTTTAATATATTGAGTTTGAACTTGACAAGGGGATTGGTAGAGATTAATTTTAACAGCATGAGAATATGCTCAAAATTAAGGTAGATTATGGGAAGACCGCATAAAAAACGTTATGTCGCATTTAATCCGGGGGTTTGCTATTTCAAACCCAGAGGCATTCCAATGCTTGATCTCGAAGAAATCCGTCTGACCATCGATGAAAGGGAAGCATTAAGGCTTGCTGACCTGGAAGGGCTGTCGCATGAGGAAGCCGGCCAGATGATGGGTGTTTCGAGGGCAACTTTCGGGAGAATTATCGAGCAGGCCAGGCGAATTGTGGCTGATGCGCTGATCAATGGCAAGGCCATCAATGTTGAAGGCGGAAATTATGAGATCAGCTCCACGGAGCGCCTTTTTGCATGTGAAAAGTGTGAATATGAGTGGCACGAGGACTTGGGCACGGGAAGGCCGAAGGCGTGTCCGTCATGCCGTCACAGTGAAGTTTTCCGGGTCTCTTCCGAATAAGCGTGATGCTTGTGTCATAGAAAAAAGTGCACACATGTTTTTTTGTGTGGCGTTTCTTCATATGGTATTATTTGAATCAGTCGATTTTGTATTGATAAAGGAGAAATGTTTGTATGGAAAATTGTCAGAGCGGTGGCTGTGGTTCGCAAGATAAGGCGAAGCAAGAGCAGGCCGTTGAATTAAAAGAAACATTGGCAAAGATAAAAAATAAATTGATTGTCATGAGCGGCAAGGGCGGAGTGGGTAAAACCAGTGTGTCGGTTAACTTGTCGATTGCGCTTGCAAAAAAAGGATATCAGGTGGGGATCATGGATGTTGATCTGCATGGGCCGGATGTCCCCCGAATGCTGGGATTGCAAGGTGAAGTCACGGCGTCAAAAGATGTGCCCAAGTTAACCCCGATGTCGTATTCCGATAACCTGAAAGCCATCTCTATGGAATGTTTCATGCCCAACAAAGATGATGCGGTGATCTGGCGCGGCCCGCTGAAACATTCCGCTATTAATCAGTTTATAACGGACATTGATTGGGGAGAGCTTGATTTTTTGATTGTTGATTCTCCTCCGGGAACCGGCGATGAGCCGTTAAGTGTTGCCCAGACGATTCCGGATGCAAAAGCGATTATCGTGACAACCCCGCAGGAAGTTGCCTTGTCCGATGTCAGAAAATCAATTAACTTTTGTAAAAAAATCAACACGGATATCGTGGGAATGGTTGAAAATATGAGCGGTTATGTCTGTCCGCATTGCGGAGAAACCGCAGAATTGTTCGGGACCGGCGGCGGAGAGACGACCTCAAATCAGTTTAATATTAATTTCTTAGGAAAAATTCCGTTTGATCCGAAAATAGTAAAGGCGGGTGACACCGGCGTCTCATATCAGGATAAAAACAAGGATGCGGTGGCAGCCAAAGCATTTGGAGAAATCGCAGACAAAGTCGAGAAACTGCTGAATATATAAAAAGCTTTTCATGGTGTTTTTTCACCACTGTATGAGAAAATAACTTGTCAATTATATTGAAATCTTATGAACGAGTTATTTGGAAGTAAAATACGTCAAAAAAAATGACGCCCATCTGATACCATCAGATGGGCGTTTTTTTATTTGGTAAACAAGTGTTCGGCGGAGGTTCTATGGCCGCCCCAGGTTGTCTAATGTCAGCGTCAGGGGTTTGCTGTCCACACTGCTTCCGGAAAAACGGATGGGGCCGGGGCGCCGGTATTCATCCGGACCGGGTTTCGCGGCGAGCCATTTTTCACGCATGGCCTTGACCACCTTGAAGGCCGGGGATTCAATGTCTACAACCGTCCGTTCAAGGACCAGCGCCAGTTTGCCTTTTCTTTCCTCAAGGTGCATTAGCGGAGCAATTGGAATTCCGATGGGTTCCCAGTCGGATATATCTTTTTCAAGGTTTTTGACAGCCGCCATCTGACCGGTGGCATTGTTTGCAACCAGGGAAAAAACAGTCAGGCCCAGGTTGTAGGTATAGGTACAGTCAAACCAGGTGGGATCGTTTCCGCGCCCGTCGTAGCCGTAAAAATGAACCTGGGTTTTGAATTTGGGGACCGTTGCCAGGAAGACACGTTGAATTACCGGCGGGATGTCATCGTTTTTACCGATAACCTCTTCCCGGATCAGTTCCTGGTTCAATGTTTTTATGGAAACAAGGGAATCTTTGGCCAGGAGAAAAGGGTCATCCGTGAGATAGTTTTTAAACAGAACCGGACCGTAATAATCAGGGTCAAACCCTTCCTTTTTAAGGGTTTTTCGAAACCATTCCGGCTTGATTCCGACTTTATAGCGCCCCTGTTCCTGCCGGATTTTCAGGTAATCCTGCACCAGTCCCAGGATGACTTTTTCGGTCTCTACCTGGGAGAACTGAAAATTACCGTGACTGTCCCGTTCCGTGAGCAAACCTTCCTGAAAAAATGCCGGAATATCATTGAACAGGTCGTCATCGCGGGTATTCCAGACGGAAAAATTTTTATCTTCGCGGGAAAATCTAGCCAGGCGGCGAAGACAGTCGAGCTTCTCTTCCAGGGTCACGAAATCCGAGTGAAAGTCCGTGTCATGGGTCTGGTTGTATTCCGCGATAATCGTGTTTAATTTTATGATAAATACCTGTATCTCATTGATAAATTCCAGTATTCCCTCGGGGATGACAATAACGCCGTAATTTTTGCCCACTTCAGCGCGTCGTACAATGGCATTGCAGATAACCCTTGAAAGGTGCCGGAGGGTCATGCCGAAGGCCGTGTAATCGGTGGTGCCGGCGGCATCTGCTTTTTTTATCCGTTCCGTATCAATATAATCAGCCATTTCTTCGCCAATCAAGCACATGTTCGGATGGACCTGAAGGGCGACTTCCAGGCCGAGATGGCTGGCTACCCGGCCCATGACTTTGCAGACATGCCAGTATTTCACGTCCGAACTGCTGTCAGTACATAGATTGCTGATATTCATTGCAAAAGATCTGGCAGCCGTATGAAATCCGAATGACATGGCGCAAAGGATTTCCCCGTTTTTGTCTTTGACCTGAATGTCGCCGTCAATGGTTTTGGGAACCCCGATTACCTGAATGCCGTCATTAAAAAGTTCCTGGGCCAGAAAAGCCGCATTGGTGTTGGAGTCATCACCGCCCACAATGACAACGGCATCCAGGTTCAGTTTTTTGCAGTTCTCCCGGGCAAGGTTCATTTTTTCTTTTGAATCGATTTTTGTACGGCCGGTTTTGATCATGGAAAATCCGCCGCGGTTCCGGTGGGCATCGATAAGGTCATGATTCAGTTCAACGATATCGCTTTCAAGGATCCCCTCGGGTCCTAAGATAAAGCCGAATAACCGGTTTTCCGGATTGGCTTTTTTCATGGCATCAAAAAGTCCGGCAATTACATTATGGCCGCCCGGGGCAGGCCCGCCGGAAAAAACAATACCGATGTTTCTTTGTTTTTTAATTTTATTCACTTGATCTGCCGAAGGGCTATCGATGCCGATGACTTGCTGGACTGAGTTGTTGATGATGTGAGGAAGCTGTTCTTTTGTGGCCGGATGAATATTAAATTCATACTGGCGGTTATCTGTGAGCCCGGTCACCGGATGATCAAACACGGCACAGGCCGGCGGTTTGAAATTTAATCGTTCCATGAAATCAGATGTAAAGGATGTCGTGACTTTTTGTACTTCCGGATTTTCTAAAAATGCACTCAGGTCATCTTCATTTTTGTTCGGCATTCCTTTTCTCCCTTTGTTGATTTTAGCTTTTTTTCAAATTCCGCAAAATTTTTAATAAATAACAAACTATTATCAAATGGCCAATTTGTGTCAAGTAAACAATGGCATGAAGTTGACATTAGTGATAGTCTGAAATTTGATTAAAATCCTGAACAATATTAAACATGGTTTTCGAAAACCGGCTTGCTTTATTGCCCGGCGATACGTATTTTTTGAAAATAACTGTGTATCGAATTGACATATTCACGTTCTTAATATACAGGATTAAGATTGAATGAAGTGTTTTTTATTTTGGGAATTAAAAAATGAGTGATAAAATTTTAAATAATTATTGGCGCTGGTGGCAAATGGAGATACAGCATAGGTGCGCCTTTTAGCCGGTTCCGGTATGAATTGCCAGTAAGAATAAGATAAAGTAAATAACCGCAGGGCGCAACAAGGGCTCGGCGGTTTTTTTTTGTTCAAATAATATTTTTGGATCGATTCAATTGAAAGGGGTCGAATTATGTTGATAGTGATGCGGCAGGATGCCAGTCAAAAACAGATTGAAGAAGTTGTCAAGGCGGTTGAATCAAAGGGATGTAAGGCCCGGTCGATTCCGGGCGGGGACCGTGTGTCCATTGCGGTCCTATTTAATAAAGGCGCGTTGGAAGAAGCCTGGTTTCAGGATTTGCCGGGGGTGATGCAGACGATAGCCGTTACCCGGCCTTACAAGCTGGTGAGCCGGGAAACCAAGCCGGACGGAACCCGGATTCAGGTGGGTAATGTGACAATCGGCAATGGCCGCATGGTCATCATTGCCGGACCGTGTGCCGTGGAGAGTGAAGCCCGGGCCATGGCAATAGCCGAAAGTGTTAAAAAAGCCGGGGGGGATATGTTTAGGGGGGGTGCTTTTAAGCCCCGGACATCACCGTATTCCTTCCAGGGATTGGGTGAGGAAGGGTTAAAAATTCTTGCAAAGGTCCGTGAAGCGTTCGGCCTGCCGGTTGTGACCGAGGTGATGGATCTGGCCTGTTTTGATATGGTGGAAGATTACGCGGATGTTATCCAGATCGGGACCCGGAACATGCAGAATTTCAGCCTGCTCCGCAGGGCCGGACAAGCTAAAAAACCGGTGTTTCTGAAGCGCGGTATGTCTGCAACGGTTGATGAATGGCTGATGGCGGCGGAATATATCATGGCGGAAGGAAATCCGGAAGTCATCCTTTGTGAGCGGGGGGTCCGTACGTTTGTCCGTCACAGCAGAAACACGTTGGATCTTTCCGCAGTGCCCGTGGTCCAAAAGGTGAGCCATTTACCGATTATGGTGGATCCTAGTCATGCAGCCGGATATCGTGATCAGGTCGCCCCCCTTGCCCGGGCTGCTGCTGCGGTCAACGCCCATGGTATGATGATTGAAGTCCATAATGAACCGGAAAAAGCAGAAAGTGACGGTGCCCAGTCACTGTACCCGAAACAGTTTGAAATTTTGTGCCGCCAGATCCGGGCGATTGAAAAGATTCTAAAAGAAAATCCTGAATAATTGTCACTGATCCAATGCATTTGTTTTTTTGGGGGGGCGGATTTGCTCTATCCAATTTAAAACATGACTCCCTGGGTGGTAAGGTTTAAAACATGCCCCTTAGGGATAAGTTTTTAACAATGCCCCTGAGAAGATAAGGTCAAAGCCGTTTATGTGATGATCAAGTCTGAAAATAGATTGAAAGGGATAGATTTGAAAAAAATTGAAATTAAAGGGCATACCGGGCACTCACAAATTTTTGTCGGGGAACGGCTGGCAAATATCAATTCATATTTGCATCAGAAGCAGGTGGTCATTATTACGGATGATAATGTTGCCCGTTTGTATGAAAAAGATTTCCCAAAAACCCATGTGATCCGTATCGGAACCGGTGAAAAGATTAAAACACTC